>JBCCLI010000234.1:0-10093 GCA_039026975.1 Bacteroidota bacterium
ACTAAAGAACTAGAGATTCAGGCTAAGCAAAATCCTACCTTGGATAATCTGTCTCCCCTCATCAAAGACTTTAACTCTTTATGTTCAGAAATGCTGAGGCAGCTAAGGGTAAAACTTCAGCAGCTGGAAGAAGCTTAAAATACTCATTTATATGTATATTGTGATCCCGTTTAGCTACTTAAACGGGATTTCTTTTTTCTATAAAGATGTAAGAATTCATTCCTTAGCTGATAAAAGTTATGCATATCTCCCTCCACTGTTTTCTGTTGTGTACGGCAGGCCTGCTGAGTAGCTGGCAACTAGGTTGTTCTCCCACGGCTACTGATACGGAAGATTCCTTATCAATAGAGGATTCCTCCATGGTAGAAGAGGTATCCACACGTGCCTTAACTAAAGAAAATCCCTTCCCCTATAAACTTGAGGAACCCCTAAGTAAAGTGAAGCTTCCCAAGCGGTTGACAGAAATCTCTGGTTTAAGCTATGTAGCACCTCAGGAAGTGGTCTTAGTGCAAGATGAAAAAGGGAAGATCTATCACTATGACCTTAAAAATGATAGCATCCTACATGTACATGATTTTGGAAAGGGAGGAGATTATGAGGGTGTAGAAACCCTTGGAGACCAAGCATTTGTGCTTAGAAGTGATGGAGATGTGTATCATGTAGATGATTGGACGGTGGATTCTGATGATGCAGAGAAAGTAGAAACCATACTCACAGATAGAAATGATACTGAAGGGCTAGGCTTACTAGCTTCCCAAAACCTACTACTGATAGCTTGCAAGGCAGAACCTAACTATGACGGAAATTCTCTAAGCTATAAACGGGCTGTATATGCGTATGATATCAAGAAGAAAAGAGTAATTCCACAGCCATTTCTGGTCATAGACCTGAAAGAAATAAAGAAAAGAATGAAGCAAAGTGCGCTGACTCGCTTTGCCAAGGATTTCGCTAGTACCTTTGATCCGGCGGGCGACAGGAGCTTTCAGCCTTCAGGCCTGGCTGTTCATCCACTTACTGGGGACTTTTACATCATAGCTACTGCCGGAAAACTACTGGTAGTCCTAGATGAGCAGAAAAAAATCAAGTACGTCCAGACCTTGGATGAGGAAACCTTCAAACAGCCTGAAGGAATCTGTTTTGGTCCTGATGGTACCCTATTTATCTCTAATGAAGGGAGAGGGGGAAGAGGGAATGTTTTACAATTCTCCTATCTTGCCGCAGAATAGCTAAAGTAGGTCTCTACTACCTTATTTATGCCGGAGCGAAAAGTCTCTCACCTTATACAAAGAACTCTCTTGGGGTTTGTGTTAGGGTTTCTATATGCTGCCGCAGCTTATGATCAGGAAAATGTGCTATCCTTAGGAGCTTTCACAGGAGCACTCATAGGCATCATCACCGCATGGCTGGACCATTATATTTTTAGTGGCAGAATTAGGAGACTCCGCTTCTCCCTCACTCTTCTGGTAAGAACAGTCAGTTATCTCGCTTCTATCTTTTTCTGCCTGGTCCTGATGGGAAGTATCTACTTTTATGGTACGGGACGGCGGGGAGAAGAGCTCCTTTATGCCCTTCTTCATAACTCATGGGTAAAAGAGGGGAGTTTAATTTGGACGGTACTCTTTAGTTTTGCCCTTATTCTCGCCTTCCAGTATATCAACCTCACCATTAGACTGCTAGGGCCTAATACCCTTGCTAACTATCTAAGAGGGAAATACCATAAACCCGTAGAAGAAGAGAGAATATTCATGTTTCTAGATTTACAAAGTTCCACTACTATAGCAGAGAAACTGGGGCATTTCCGCTGGCATAATATGTTGAATGACTTTTTCTTTGATATTGCTGAGCCCGTTAATGTGTCTTTAGGAGCCATTTATCAGTATGTAGGGGATGAAGTAGTCATTAGCTGGCCTAAGCGCAGAGGGGTAAAAAATCTGAATGTTATCAAGTGTTTTTATAGAATCCAGAGAAAAATAGACCAGAGACGGCATAGGTATCAGAAGAAGTATGGTGTTAATATTTCCTTCAAAGCGGGCTGCCATATAGGAAAAGTCATCTCTGGAGAGATAGGAGACCTAAAACGGGAAATAGTCTTTCATGGAGATACTGTGAATACTGCCTCCAGAATTCAAGAAGAGTGCAACAGGCTTCAGCGAAAGTTCCTAATCTCAGGAGAGTTACTGGAAGAACTAGCGCTGGGAGATGAATTTATAGCTGAATTCATGGGAAGTATTCAGCTAAGGGGAAAAGAAGTAAACATTAATCTCTTTAGTATCTTACCCGCTCATACCTCAACCACAGATTTATGATGAAGGATGGCAGCCAAGAAAGAGTGCCTCGGCCTGAATTACTCGTATTGGAAGGAATCACCTCACTGATGGATAATAAATTCAGGCTTCCATTTACTCAGTTTAGATTTGGGCTGGATCCCATTATAGGCTTAGTTCCCCTGGCGGGAAATATCATGGGCTTCCTTATCTCTGGATTGATCATCATTTCTATGGTTAGGTATGGGACTAGCTTTAAGCTCCTTCTTCTCATGCTGGGGAACATTATTCTAGACTTCCTGGTAGGATTAATTCCCGTTCTGGGTATCATCTTTGATGTGGGCTACAAAGCTAATAGAAGAAATTACCATTTACTGGATGAACACTATGAAGAAGGGAAACATGGTGGAAGTGGATGGGGCATTATCTTCATCATAGTCATTCTCTTAGGGCTGGTATTAGCGGGGCTCATTTACTTGACCCAGCAGCTGTTTGAACTACTAAAGTACATTCTCATTTAACTATTATGGCCAAACTTTGGGATAAAGGGGTAGCAGTTTCTGAAAAAGTAGAAAGCTTTACCGTGGGTCCAGACAGGGAATTGGACGTGCTGATAGCCGGACAAGATGTGATGGGAACTATGGCCCATGTGCTAATGCTGGAAGAGGTAGGGCTGCTGGATAAAGAAGAATTACCCACCTTACTTCCAGAGCTATCCCTAATTTACGATCAAATTCAAGCCGGGGAATTCTCCATAGAAGAAGGCGTAGAAGATGTGCATTCTCAGATAGAGATGATGCTTACCCGTAAACTGGGAGATATAGGGAAAAAGATTCACAGCGGCAGGTCCAGAAATGATCAGGTATTGGTAGACCTTAAGCTATACTTTAAAGATCAAATACAGATCCTAACAGAGCTAATGCAAGCCCTATTCTCCAGGCTACAATCCCTTAGTGAACGCCATAAAGATATACTCCTCCCTGGTTATACCCATTTACAGATAGCTATGCCTTCTTCAGCAGGTCTGTGGTTTGGGGCTTATGCAGAAAGCTTAGTAGATGACTTGAGAATGCTCAGAACTGCTTATGAGATGGCAGACCAGAATCCTTTAGGATCAGCCGCAGGCTATGGTAGCTCCTTCCCTCTTAATCGCAGCTTGACCACAGCCTTACTAGGTTTCTCCACCATGGCCTATAATGTAGTCTACGCCCAAATGGGTAGAGGAAAAACAGAAACCTTTGTGGCATATGCGTTAGGCGCCATAGGGGGAAGCCTGAATAAACTGGCCTCAGACATCTGCCTGTACATGAACCAGAACTTTGGATTTATCAGCTTCCCAGACGAGTTGACCACCGGGTCTAGCATCATGCCCCACAAGAAAAATCCGGATGTGTTCGAAATCATGCGTGCCCGTACCAATAGGTTGATGAGCCTTCCCGCCCAGCTGTCTACGCTGCTGTCAAATCTACCTTCCGGCTATCACAGGGACCTTCAGCTAACTAAAGAGCTGTTAGTACCAGCCATGGAGGAAGCGGCCCTATGTCTACATATGACAGATTTCATGCTGGAACATATCCGGGTAAAAGAACATGTAGTAACGGAAGACCTATATGAGTATATGTTCTCCGTGGAAGAAGTCAATAAGCTAGTCTTAAACGGCATTCCCTTCCGGGAGGCATACAAGCAAGTAGGAGCCGCTATAGCTGAAGGGAATTTCCAGGCAGAGCGGAAAGTGCACCACACCCATGAAGGAAGCATAGGTAATCTCTCTACTGCTGACATCCGACAAAAATGGGAGGAGGTCATAGATACATTTCAGTTCTCAGGGTATGAAACGGCTAAAGCTGAACTTTTAGAAAAGTGTAGGGAGTATGGGAAGGCATAGCCCAAACTTCACTTCCACGAATCATCGAATATGCCTAAAGGTGATTAGGAGAAAAAGCTGATTTCAATCTATGAATCTATGGCAGATGGGCCACGCGTTTCAGGCATTCCTTGTACTGCTTAAGGGCACTTCAGCCAATAGGAGGATAAAGAAATAGGGACCACTTCTACCCCTATTCTCCCCCTGATTCTGCTAATAGCGGTAAACAAATAGTAAAAATACTCCCCCTGCCCAGCTTACTATGTACCTGTATGGTCCCTTCATGTGCTAGCACCACCTCCTTCACATAACTTAGCCCCAGCCCAAATCCCTTGCTCTCATGTAAATCCCCCTTACTCACGCGGTAAAATCGATCAAATATCCTGGACTGGTCCTGCTTACTGATCCCTATTCCTTTATCAGCGACCGATAGGTACAGCTTATTTTGCTTGTTATAGGTAGAAACCCTTATCTCAGGTGTTTCCGGACTGTATTTATTAGCGTTATCCAGCAGATTAATGAGGGTATTACTAAGATGTACAGGATCTGCTTCTACTAAGGTTTTTTCAGCATTAAGATCTGCTACTATTTCTCCTCCCTTCTGCTGAACCTTAAGCAGGGTTTTTTGGACACTTTCCTGTAGCATATCATGCACATCTATCGGCTTCTTCTTCCAGACGTATTCATTTTTTCGGAATTGGGCAGCTTGAAGTACGCGTTCTACCTGCCTGTTCATACGCTGGTTCTCTTCCTTAATGATGCTTAAGTATCTCCCCATTCCTTCCTTCTTTTCCTGTATCATAGGATTACTTAAAGCATCTGCCGCCAAAGAAATGGTAGCCAAAGGGGTTTTCAGCTCATGAGTCATATTGTTAATAAAGTCATTCTTAATCTCAGATAGATTCTTCTGCCTGAAGATTACCTTAATGGTAATGTAAAAGGTTACCAGAATGATACAGGTAAACACAAGTGCGGCTAAGGCTACTAAGCCTATGGACCTAAGGGTGTAGGCACGTTGGTTAGGAAAATAGAGAATCAACAGCTTATCACCAGCCAGGTCATAGCCTGGAAAGAGAGAGGTCTGATGGGGGGAGTCCAGGAAGTTACTTTCTGAAATATCTCCAGACTGGAGGATATTCTTTCCCTGATCTCTTATGAGAAAGTTCACATCCATATCCAGCCCATGTGCGTGCAAACGCTGGTGGATCAAGCTATCTACCATGAGAGAATCTAGCCGCTGGTTTAGGGGAACCCCTAAGCTACTCAATCCTTGCATGGTCTGCTGAAAAACCTGTAACATTTGGGGCTTTACCTCCCACTGGTAGGTAGTAGCGTCTGCTTCCAGCACTTCAGACCCCTGAATGGAGATAGAAGCATTATTTACACTTGTGATCCGTGTACTGTCCATATCCTCTATGCGGATATATTCTTTCAGGCTATCATTAATGGCTACGGTTCGCGTCTTGGAATCCTCATCAGCTCCCCCCACTTCCCGGAACTGGACCAGCACCCGCTCATTCCTACGTGTATAATTCTCACTGTCAAAAAAGATATCCTCCTGCAAGTCAATGTTTAGGTCCCTCGTTACTTTCAGTACCCCTTCCCGCATTTCTGTAGTCTGGATCTTTTTAACCACCTCTTGGAGTACCTGATTTACTGTAGTATGAAAGTTCTCCTCATTAATCTTAATGGCTCTTTCTATAAGGTTAACCTGGAGAATAATCAATCCTACCAAGGCTACCGTAGCCAGTGAAATGAGAAAGTATATTTGTCGATTAGACATAGTATAAAATCAATAAATAGGTACTGGTTGATATGTGCCTATTAAGGACAGTATCTAAGGTATCAAATAAAGCCTAGTCCTATATGCGCTAGACGCTTTACGTCTTGGAAGCTTTACATAAGGAAAGGCTCACCAGAACGCAAAGTCGCCAAGGAATAGAATTATATCTCATAGCTTCCCGTGTATAGGTGATGTTATCTTTCAGCACTTGAATGCTCCTTTTAAGATTTTCTATACTAAAGATATACAACATAAAAGATTCTCCCTCCCCTATTAACGTTTCCTTAACCGCTGGCAATCAATAAAACGGAAATCGAAACGTTTCTGATGTATGAACCGACTGTTTGGTACACTCTGTTTAATAGGGTTAAGTGTCAGTCTCTGTCAGGCTCAGCAGCTGGCAGAAAAGTCCCTACAAATACAGCTAAAAAAACTGGTCAATAATCAAGTCATCACCAAGGATACCCTGCTGTACGGAGAAAGCCTCTATCAGCTGAATACCGTGGTTCATGAATTCCTGGAAAAAGAAGGCTATGCCGATTTGGAGAATTTTTCCTATTCCTATGAGCTTCGGTTGGGCAACGAAACCCTCAGTAGAGGGACTTCTGCTGAGCTCTCCAGGGAAGAAAGTATGACATTTACCGCATATCTGTCACAAACCGACTTCGAGGAACAAGATGTAGCTACCCTCCTCACCCAGCTTCAGCAGGGAGAACAGTACGCCAAACAAGCCAATATCAGGGAGACTCATACCTTTACCTCCATCCGCAAGGACACCTTGGGTTCTACCCGTGGCGGCGCGCCTTCCCCCCACATCATAGACCTCAACACCCTCACCCCCGCTGAAAGAAAGGCTCTCCTTACCGCCCTTAAAGATAAGCGCGTCCGCAAAACCTTCGAAGAGAATGGCATAGTGGTGAAGGGGATACCGGAAGAGTAGGGTGAATTACTTTGGAAGAGTTTGCTTTAATTTTGGTAAATCATCGGTAAGTAATTCATTGTTTGAAAGTCCCTCTGAGTAGTGTATAAGCATTTCTCGCCTGAGGTCGAATGTCTCGACCGAAAAGAATTATTAGCTGATTGACGATTAACAGATATAGACCATGGTATTTGGTTAAGCAAAATTTAGCTGATAAAGGAAGCGTTTCAGTCATTCACGGTCGAGACATTCGACTGCTGGCAAGGGAGGATACATCTCCCCACGTGTACGTACATACTTTTTCTGATCTCTCAACATATCTATTCTTTCCCAAAGATCAGATATCTCTAACACATAGACTAGATGTGCCAGCTCGGACGCTTACTTTACTTTAGATGGGCTAGTGATGAGAAAAAAAGGAGTTTGTGAGAAATATCGGTTTGGACCACCTATGTATTGGAGTAGGAACTCGATGAGAAGTAGAGGAACTACGCGAAATAGTTAAAAATCACCATGTGTTAATCACAAGAGAACCGAGGGACTATCCCGAGTATGGGGCTCATTACTATGACTTTTATTTCAGAGATCCTAATGGCTTTCCCCTTGAAATTGTCTGCCAATGAGAGTATGTATTCACAAACCCATGAATGTTAATACCTACCGGTGGATGAACATATCAGTGCCTGGCATAAGAGGCTTAACAAGTTTTGTCATTGAATTCCGGAAGCCTACACCTCCTCCCTGGCCATCTTTACATACTTGTCTATTTGCTCCTGTCGGCTAGCCAGACGGGTATTTAGGTCTTCTTTACTGACGGTGGTTTCAGGGTCAAACTTGGCTCCCCATACCCATAGTTCTATAAGGACTGGAATGAGTTCTATCCCTTTTTCTGTAAGGGAATAGTACTTCATGGTTTTCCGCTTTTCATAAGGCTTACTTTTGATGATCTCGTATGATTCCAGCATTTTCAGTCTGTCAGAAAGAACATTGGTGGCCATACCTTCTCCTGCTTCCAGAAAATCTTTGTAGAAATGCTTGCTGTTTAGCGCCAGATCTCTTAAAATCAACATGGTCCACTTGTCCCCCAAAATGTCTAGGGAAAAGCTGACTGGGCAATCCGACCGCTTATGTATTCTCCTCATATCTGCAAATTACTTGTTATTTGCCAGTATTGCCCAATCATACGATTAAAATCAACCTTTGTTAATCACTTTGAAGGCTAATCCAGGCATGATTCTGCTCATTACCTTCATGATGCTCGCATGACTGACCAGGATTTCCTCTTTTTCTTTCAGCATACCCTGAACCGCTAGTTCGGCAAACTTAGTAGGTTTCATGAGGGTCATTCCATCCAGATCAGGGTTATCACTATTCATTCTAGTATCCACAGCAGGGGGATTTAGCTCTACTACTTTTACCTTGGTATCTCTGAGCTGGTGTCGAAGGGAGATGGTCCATGACTGTATAGCAGATTTTGTGGCAGAGTAAATCTGGGAAGCCGCCATAGGCATATAGGCAGAAGGTGAGGTTAAATTCACTATCATGGGTTTCTCACTCTTTAGTAGTTCCTCCAGGAAGACGTTGGTGACCATTACAGGTCCTTTAAGGTTAATATCGATCTCTTCCAATTGCTTTTCCAGTGGGTAATCATCGAGAATATTGAATCTTCTAAATACTGCTGCATTGTTAATGAGAATGTCTATCCCTCCCAAAAGCTCCTTTGTGGTAAGAAGAAGATTCTGCACTTGCTGAAGGTCGGTAACATCGCAGGTGGTAATTTTCAATTGAGGATTTTCACGTTTCGCTTTTTCTAAGGGTCCTGCTCTCCTGGCACAGATAAGGACTCTACCCCCTTCAGAACTGATTTTTTTGGCTAGCTCAAGACCGATACCGATCGAGCCGCCAGTTATAAGCACACGTTTGTTGTTGAAATTCATGATAATCAATTTTCTATTACTAACACTTGTTAATAACAAGTAAATAAACTTACTTGCTAAAAACAAGTATTTAAATATTAACTTATGGATGCTTACGATTTGATCAGGGAAAAAATCAGCTATAATCAGTGGGCCAATAAGGCGCTGATAGAATGGCTTAAGAAAGAGGCAGAAGAAGTTTATGAGAAAGAAGTGGCTTCCAGCTTCCCTTCTCTCAATAAATTGTTCCACCATATATTAGACGCCCAGCTCTACTACCTATCTATTTTGGAAGGAGTGGCAGGGGTCTATGAGGAAGAATTATCGACAGAAACCATTTTTGCACAGCTTCAGGAAGTGGATGAACTATTGGTAACATGGATTCAGAATCGTCCTACAGAGCGGATGGATGAAGAAATTTCGTTGAAAAGATCCCCTTTTGTTGAGACGTATACCGTAGCTACCCTCATTACACATTTGCTGAATCATAGTTCTTATCACCGTGGGCAAGTAGTAGCTATCAGGCACCAGTTAGATATACCTACTCCTCCCAGAACTGATTATTACAGATATTTCATTGCTCGAAAAATGGGAGAGGTTTGACCTTAAATCTTTTATATTTAGTAAACAGTAAAAGAATATTAATGAAAAATATGTCTGCTATATTGAAATCTATTAGGGAATTATCTGCTGGAAGCGAAGAGGACGTACTTGACATATTTTACTCCTTAAAGAAAAAAAAGATTGAGAAAGATGACTTCATTTTACGGGAGGGAGAGGTCTGTACACAGTACTTTTTTGTGGAGAGCGGATCAGTGAGATTATTTTATGTGAAGGATGAAATAGACTACACTGTCTGGATAGGAACAGGGGGGGAGGTATTTACCAATCTTGAGAGTTACCTGGATGGTTCCAAAAGCAGGATAAATATTCAAGCGCTAGAACCCTCCGTGGTATACATGATACACAAGCCCCAAAGTGATGAACTGGCCTTAACACTAAATGCTTATAACACCCTTCTCAGGAAAACAGTTGAAATTGCTTTTGTCAACCTCAGCAAGAACGTTATCTCTTTTCAGAGTGAGGAGGCTGCTGAGAGATACCAAAGAGTAGAGGCAGAGAAAAACTGGATTTCAAAGTATCCACTAAAATACATTTCTACCTTTATAGGTGTTACCCAAAGCTCATTAAGCAGAATTAGCTCAAAGAAGAACTGATTTTTTGTCATAGGGCAAAAAATAGGAGTATTCCGCCCTTTACTTTTGAAATATTCTCACTTAAAAAGTAAAGGATAAATATGGTACCGATCATTCTCGGAATTATTTCAGGACTTGTTGTTGCTGTGAT
>JBCCLI010000235.1:0-10060 GCA_039026975.1 Bacteroidota bacterium
CAGAAATCGAAGAACTCTTATCCAAATAAACGCTTCCTTGCTTTTTCCAGTCTGATCTCCTTCACCTTCTTAGCGAAAGCAATCACTTTATTATTGGTCTTCCAGTCTTGTTGAAAGGCCTTAGGAGAATGGGCGGTAAGATTTTCTTCGATGGAAGGCAGTAGTTCCAGGAACCGTTTCTCGTTAGCTGTTAACCACAAATGGGTTTGTGGATCTAGTGGCTCCATATCATGAAATTGACTGAGGTTATAAAGGCTCAGTAAGAGCTGATCTCTTAGCTCTTCCTCCCATCCATATTCTATAGCCTGTCTGAGTAGCATGGCTTGGTGAGCCGTCCCTACGCCTATATCTTCTCTGGACCTAAAGGGTTTGGTGTAATTCAGATAGCCGTCGCCGGGTAATATCTGGTCGGTAGATATACTAACATCGTTAAGAGTCATTCTACCATGTTCTACTTCGGTGAGAATAGGAAGTGGGAAATGGCTTATCTCTATACCTTCCAGCGTAGGGGAGAGGAGGACCATTTTGAGGACGGGTCTTCCTTCATTAACCTCTTCTGTCTTGCACAACACAAATAGCTGCTCAGCTTCAGTTCCTGCAGTGATATAGGTCTTTTGACCTGTGAGGGTGTCATTTACTAAGGTGGTCTCTATGGCTTTGGGATGATTTCCCCCTTCCTCACTCACACAAAGTGCCTTCAATTTGTCAGGCTTTGCCAGGCCGGGAAACATAGCTTCCAGAGCAGCCTGATATCCAGAGAGAAAAGCAAAACTAAACTGCTGGCTACAAAAGCCCCCTATTAGCGCTTTCTCAAAGGGCCCCTTCCCTTTGGTTAGTTTTTGATAAGCTGAGAACCATTCTCTGGTGGAGGAAAAGTCCCTCAATTTCTGCTCCTGACTTAAGTTGATTAATGCTGAAATCATATTCTTGAAAACTAGTTGGGGTCTACTATTGGATATTAGACCGAACACTCTTAGTTTATGAAGAGTTTACAAGAATAAAAAGGACACTCATGGTAGATACGAAAACATTTCGCCAGGAAACCAGAAGCTGGCTTGAAGAAAACTGTCCTGAAAGCATGCGCGTAGTCGTAGGTTTCGAGGATATTTTTATGGGCGGGAAAACCCCGGAATATAAGAGCGAAGACCAGAAAGTCTGGTTCGAAAAAATGCGAAACAGGGGCTGGATTGCTCCCCAATGGCCCAAAGAATACGGCGGCGGCGGCCTTAGTAAGGATGAGTACCGCATTCTCAGGCAAGAAATGGCCAGAATTAACTGTCGTCCTCCTATGTGGAGCTTTGGATTGGCTATGCTGGGACCTGCTTTGTTGAAATTTGGGAATGACGAGCAAAAGGCACAGTATCTGACCGAAATTACCCAGGGAGATGTATGGTGGTGTCAGGGCTATTCTGAACCAGGCGCAGGGAGTGACCTGGCAAGTTTGCAGACCAGAGCAGAAGACAAGGGAGACCACTTCCTGGTAAATGGACAGAAAGTGTGGACCTCCTACGCAGACAAAGCTGATATGATTTTCTGCCTGGTACGTACCAATCCTGACGTACCTAAACAGCATGGTATCAGCTTCCTCCTGATAGACATGAAAGCTGAAGGCGTAAGCACTTCTCCTATCAAACTCATCAGTGGAAAATCTGCCTTCTGCGAGACTTTCTTTGACAATGTAAAAGTACCTAAGGAAAATCTGGTAGGCGGACTGAACGCCGGCTGGACCATAGCCAAGTATCTGCTCACCCATGAGCGTTCTTCCATAGGAACCCTGCCGGAACTCCCTAAATCTTTACTTGAAGTAGCCCTGGATGAGGTGGGACTTGAGAATGGAGAATTGGATGATATGGTGCTGAGAAATGGCATCGCTCAGTTTATGATAGATGCCGCTGCTTTCAATATGACGCTGGAAAGAGGGGCTGATGAAGCCAAGGCAGGATCTCCTCCCGGAGCCAAGTCATCTTTCTACAAATACTATGGTTCAGAGTTGAATAAGCGGAGATTCGAGCTATTGTTATCTGCTCAAGGCTTCGACGGACTTAGCTGGGGAGACGAATACAAAGAAGGAAAGCTGGCCAGAGACATGTGCCGCACCAAAGCCAACTCTATAGAAGGAGGAACATCCGAAGTTCAGCTAAACATCATCTCCAAGCGGATCATAGGCTTGCCATCTAAGTAAGTTTAAGTTTAAGCTAAAGATTAAGTTTAAGTGGTAGTGAAAAAGTATGATTATTTGGACAGGCTCATTTCATTTGCTGGAGACATTATCTTGTTCACAAGGTCATTTCATCAAGATTTTGCCGGGAGTGTCTTAGCCAAACAAGTTATCAGATCTGCCACGAGCGTAGCACTTAATTTTGGGGAGACACAAGGTACAGTTACTACCAAGGATTACATAAGTAAGGCAAGTATTTGCTTGAAAGAGTTAAAAGAAACTGAGGTCAACCTGAAGATTCTTGCCTATGTAAAGTTGGGTGGGAGTCAGGTAAATGACTTGCTAGCTGAGTGTATCGAACTATCAAAAATTTGTAGAACTATCATAAAAAATAAACAAAGAGAGATTAGGAGCTAGGTTAGAAAGAATGTTTAAGCTTCAAACCATCTTAAGCTTCCTCTTAATCTTCTACTTACACTTAATAACATGCCACTTATCATAAATGAAGAGCAGCAAATGCTCAAACAGTCTGCCAAAGACTATGTAAAAGATCGTTCTCCTGTGGAGTCTTTAAGGAGGCTCAGAGATACCCGTGATGAAATGGGTTTCGAAAAGTCTGTTTGGAAGGACATGACTGAAATGGGTTGGGCCTCTCTGACCATTCCTGAAGACCTGGGTGGGTTAGCCTTTGGGTATGTAGGTCTGGGGCAAATACTGGAAGAAACCGGCCGTATCTCCAAGCGGATCTTAGGACTACCGTCCAAATAAGTTTAAGTCAAAGTTTAAGATTAAGTGTAAGCTAAAACTTATTCAATCATTCAAAACTCAATCATTCAACATTAACTAACTACTACAAGGTAAAAAATGCCACTTATCATAAATGAAGAGCAGCAAATGCTCAAACAGTCTGCCAAAGACTATGTAAAAGATCGTTCTCCTGTGGAGTCTTTAAGGAGGCTCAGAGATACCCGTGATGAAACGGGTTTCGAAAAGTCTGTTTGGAAGGACATGACTGAAATGGGTTGGGCCTCTCTGACCATTCCTGAAGACCTGGGCGGATTAGCCTTTGGGTATGTAGGTCTGGGGCAAATACTGGAAGAAACCGGCCGTATGCTGGTTGCCTCTCCTCTTATCTCGTCTGCGGTTTTAGGAACCACTGCTATACTGGAAGGCGGAAGTGATGAACAGAAAGCCGCTCTCTTACCTGCTATGGCAGAAGGCAGCCATTTAATGGCCTTGGCCATAGAAGAGTCTAATGCACATAGACCTTGGAAGGTAAGTACATCTGCCACTTCCTCAGGAGGGGGATACGCTATTAGCGGGACAAAGAAGTTTGTGTTGGATGGACATGTAGCCAATACATTCATTGTCTCTGCTACCACCGATAAAGGGCTATCTCTCTTCCTGGTACCAGCTGATGCATCAGGGGTAAGTGTGGAAAGACACATCATGATGGATAGCCGTAATGCCGCTACCCTTACGTTGGAGAATGTACAAGTTTCTGGTGAGGCCATTTTGGGAGCTGAGGGTGAAGGAAAAGCCATACTGGAAAGAACCCTGGACATAGGAAGGATTTGTCTAGCTGCTGAGATGTTAGGACTTACCCAGGAAGCCTATGAAAGAACCATGAACTACCTGAAGGAACGTAAGCAGTTTGGGGTAAACATAGGAAGCTTTCAGGCCCTACAACACAGAGCAGCAGAAATGTACTGCGAAATCGAGCTATGTATTTCTACCGTACTGAAAGCGCTCCAGACCATAGATGAAGGCAAAGACATTCGGGAGATCGCCAGCCTGACTAAGGCTAAGGTAGGTCAGGTAGCTCAGCAGGTTACCAATGAAGCTGTACAGATGTTTGGTGGAATCGGGATGACAGATGATGAAGAAATCGGCTTCTTCCTGAAGCGTGCCCGCGTAGCCCAGCAAACCCTGGGAGACGCCAACTACCATATGAATAGATTCGCCCAGTTGAAGGGCTTCTAGTAGATCTAGCCAAATTTTGAGAAAAGAATGAGTCGTTTCTGATATAAGGGATGGCTCATTTTTTTAAGACAAAATTTATTATGAAGTAGTTATATAGTTTTGGCTTAAGTAGTCTGTTATGAGGATACCAATATATATATAGATGGACGTTATTAAACAGGGGGTTCAAAAGCTAAAATACTTTTTGAAGAAATGAGAGTATTGACCATTCTAATTATGATTGCCTCACTGGGGAGTTGTATTGATCCTTTTGGGTCAAATGAAGAGAAGTTAAAGATTGAACTAGAATCAGTTGGAAAGATATATATTAAAAATGAATTCTACGGAACTGATTCAATCTTTCTGAATGAAAAACAATCTAAACTATTTATAGAAGAATGGAATAACTCAAACCCAATAGGTCTCTCCAAAATGATGGTAGAGTATTGGGTTTTTGTAGAACTCAAGAATAATTCTGCAAGAAGTTTTAGAATTAACAAAAAGTCAATAAAAGAGAATAACGGTTGGACTTATTCTCTTTCGGATTCAGCTTTGATAGATTCATTTTGGCAACCTATATTTCAATTTCCCAATCCCAAAAATTATAATCCAATTTCTTTTATTAATACTTTTTCTTCCATCGGGAGAAGGAATAACGGTGCAATTTTTGGGTTGACAATGTTGGGGGATTTTCCGCAAAATTGGGTGAAAGAAGAACATCTTGACAGCTTAATGAATCTTTTAGAGTCTAAAGATGTTTGTGCCTGTTATATAAACGCTTTGTCTTCTTATTTACCGACGAATGATTATGCAGAAAAGGGAGGTTACGCAAGACTATTTATTCAAGCGTTCAAAGAGAATAAGCAAGTGGCCCTAGGATCACATGGTTGTCCCAAAGTAGATGAATCTCAAAATGAGGAAATAATAGAATGGTGGAAAGAAAGAAAACAGAATTAGAAGTGAAAATTGCGAAACTATAAACCTCAATTAAACCTACTGATAACCAAATAAGCTGTATTCTGTATGACCTTCTACCAGTCAAAATTGCAGCGCATAAAGAATATCTGCTATTCAAATGATAAGCAGTTGGAGACGGTCATAGGGATTAAGAACTACATTGATACTAACTATGATACTAAGGTGAATTTGGATTTTTTGTCTCATACCCAGTTTGTGTCCAAGTATCACTTGCTGCGCTTATTCAAGAAATATTATGGTCTTACTCCCAAGCAGTACCTGATAGATACACGTATAGAAAAATCGAAAGAACTCCTTAATCAAGGGATGTCGGTAACCGAATGCTGTTTTGCTGTTTGATTTGAAAGCCTAAGTTCCTTTAGTTCCCTGTTTAAGTCCAGAATAGGGAAACCTCCCTCTGCTTACCAAAAAGAGCAACTTTCAAGAAGTATCTAAGCTGCTCATGCCCGACCTTTGAGGAAGGTAAATAATATAAACTGTTAAAGTGTTCTGTATGACTTCCTACGGGGTCAGTTCCATATATTGATGGAGCTAATAATAATGCGATCTCTTCGAGATAGAGAAGGATGAACCTTGAAGAGGTTCCATTATTTAGATTTCCATGTATACAAATCAATGATCCAGAAGGGATCACACCTAAGTCGAGAAGTCGTTTATCTTAGTGACCTTTGGTGCTATTCTCACAGAAATTAACTAACCCATGAAAGTAACCATCATTAGCATTCCCGTACGTGACCAGGAAAAGGCATTAATTTTTTACACGGAAGTGTTGGGGTTTCTCAAGAAGAAAGACATGCCGCTGGAAGGGGGAAATAGATGGATAACCCTGGTATCCAAGGAGGCCCAGGATGGCCCAGAACTCTTACTGGAACCCGCTCCACTTCATTTTGAACCTTCGCGAGTGTATCAGGATGCGTTGATGGAAGCCGGAATTCCCTACACTCAATTTGATGTAGACAGTGTGGACGAGGAATATGAGCGACTAACACAGTTGGGTGTAGAATTCAGCGTACAGCCCACAGAAATGGGAACGGTGAAAATAGCCGTCTTTAATGACACCTGTGGAAATAACATTCAGTTGGTAGAAATGCGCTAACTTTCAGTTTCTTTTTTAGTTGTAGAGGTAACCAAAAGTTCTACAAGGCTAAGGACTATGTATAGAGAAATAGTGCCTTCAAAAAGACTAAGCTGTGTCATAGATTCTTTCTGGACTTACTTGAATAAGGAAGAACCAGAAAGCTTTAAGGTGTTACCAGATTCCTGTACAGATTTAATATTCGACCTAAAACGGGATATTGGATTTATCTCTGGAATTATGTCTAAATACCAAATCCGAGAACTTGAAAAGGGTTGCCATTTGATAGGGATTCGTCTAAAGGCTGAAAGCTTTTATTCCTTGACCAGGATACCACCTAATGAGATCAAAAACCTACGCACTGAAATAGGAAATGTATTTTCAAAGCAGGATGTACATACTATTAGCCGTCTCTATAGCCTGAAGTCAATACATGATAAAATAAGTTTTCTGGAAGGCTTTGTTGCCCAGAAATTGAAAGAAAATCATCAGGATAAAGATGAATTAGCTATTTCAATAGCCAAAAACATAAGGATGCTAAAAGGCAATCTTACTATTGAAAGCTTGGCTATAGCACATGGAGTGAGTTTAAGGCAGGCGGAAAGACGATTCAAAAACGCTATCGGCCTTAGCCCAAAGGAATATGCTAATGTCATACGATTTATACATGCCCGGGAGGCCATTTCAACTTCACCAAAATCAAGTTTGCTAGAAATAGCTTTCGATGGCGGCTTCTTTGATCATTCACATATGACTTACGAATTCAAACGAATTTCAGGTGAAAGTCCCAGTAGCTTTCGCTAATGTCGTTTTTTTACAAAGTAGGATATTTGTATTTAGGTAAATTTGAGGATAAAGTTTTAAGCTAAACTCTGTGCCGGGTAGCGCTATACCTTCGAATAGGTATCTATCTTACCATAGGTTATAGAAACTAGCCACTAAAGTTGATAACCTTAACATATGAAAAAGCGTGTCCAATATGCCTACACCATTCTTTATGTGAAAGATGTCCCTAATACGGTCGAGTTTTACCATAAGGCTTTCGGGTTTGAGAAAAAGTTCTTGACTCCAGAAAAAGACTATGGCGAAATCATGTCGGGAGCTACAACCATTGCATTTGCAAACCTGGAACTTGGGAAGGCTAATTTTCGAAAAGGGTTTACTGAAAGTACGTTAGAGAATTCTCCATTTGGAATAGAACTGGCATTCACTACCTCAGAGGTAGACCAAGTAATGAAGAATGCCATAGATCATGGGGCTATTCTTTTTGAAGAGGCGGTAGTGAAACCCTGGGGACAAAAAGTGGGGTACCTCAGAGATATAAATGGGTTCATTATTGAAATTTGTACCCCTATTTAGAGTCAGGAATAGTTAGGGTGGGAGAGTATGTCAGCTCAAAAATCCGTTCTGACTGTTTTCTGTTAAGGTTGGCAGGCATACTCCTCATCAAAAGATTCCTCATTCCCACAGCAAGGGGATTTTTCCAGTGGGCCATTTTCCCTATTTGCCAGCTACTCCTGACGATCATGTGCGCTTTCGCTTCTCTCAGTCGTTGGAAGGCAGAAGAGGCTTCATGTGTGTTGGGATGCTGGTGCATGCATTGGGCCAATACATAGGCGTCCTCTATGGCCTGGCAGGCACCCTGCCCTAAATTGGGCGTAGTAGCATGGGCAGCATCACCTAACAGGCATGTATTTGCTTTCCACCAGGGGGAGAAGGGCCTAAGATCATCCAGGGCCGCTGTATGTATATTTGCTATTGGCGTGTGGGCTAATATGTCTTGAATTAAGGGGTGAAAATGCTGATAACTTCCTGACAGTTCTTCTACAGGAAGCACTTCCCCTCTTTTCATACTGTTAACCGCAAACCAGTATACCTTGCTGGCTGCTATTTGGATGAAGCCAAATCGAATACCAGGCCCCCAGGCTTCATTCAATTCATGCTGAAATGATATAGGCAGATCATACTCAGCTACTCCTCTCCAGCAAGTCTGACCGGCTGATCGAATGTGCGTGTTTGGGAAAAGGGCTTTTCGTACGGAGGAGTGGATTCCGTCTGCTCCCAAGAGGGTTTCTGAAACTACCTTTTGGCCATTCTCAAATACCAGCTTAAATCCTTTTTGAGAAGGGGTAATCTCATTCAGTTTATGATCTAGCCGTAAGCTTCCCTTATCTATGTGGTTTAGCAAAATGTTCTGTAGGGCTCCTCTGTGAATGGCCACATTCTTGACTCCATACTTATGCTCAAAAAAGCTTAGATCTACTTTTGATAGCGGCTTTAACCGAGGGCTTGTAATCTTGAGAAAAGAGATAGGATTTCCCGCTTCTTCGATTTCTTTCCTTAGTCCCAGCTTATCATATACCTGCATGGCATTATTGGCGAGGATGATGCCAGCACCTACAGGCCTCATCTTGGCAGTTTGTTCAAAAATCCTGTAGGGGAACCCCTTTTGCCCTAAAGCTACAGCTGTGGTTAATCCACCTATTCCTGCTCCTATGATGTCAATCATGTTCTTCCTTCATTAGGTAGGGAAGTTACATCAAAATACTGATCCGTCATGGCGGTGGGATATGAGATCTGGTAATGTGGGTCAGCCGCTATCTCAGGTCAGGTCGAGCTTCTCCCAGATCCCAGTCGACCCTTCTAGCCATCCCCTTCAATCTCACTGGGATGACGCATTCTTTAAGGTTTTAGTATTGTAGAATTTATACACTTTTCAGAATTAGCTCTGCCATCTGCCTAATGGCTTTCTTCCCTTCTCTTAGAGCAGGAAAGACCATCCACACATGGAACATATGGGGGTACTCAAAATAGTTGATAGGGGTTCCCTGTTCTTCCATGATGGCTTTCAGTTTCCGATTATCTGCCAGAAAGAGATCTCGTCCTCCCATAAAGGTGGAGATAGGGGGTAATCCTTTCATAAGACCATGAATGGGACTTACCATAGGGTGATCGTGGTCCATATCACCTGCCCATAGTCCTCCGGCAGCCTGAAGTGCCCCAACGTCCATCCAGGGATCCTCTTCTCCCAGGGTATTGATAGCTGGGTTATCCATGTCTATGTCCAGCCAGGGAGAAAGCAGAATGATTTGTTGGGGGAGGGGTTTGCCCTCTTCTTTCAGTTTCTGAACCAGGCCCATGGAAAATCCTCCGCCAGCACTGTCGCCCATGAGAATGATGTTTTCAGAACCCACCTCTTCTACCAGTTGATGATAGGCTTCTTCCACCATGGGGAAGGACTGCTCTGCAGTAATACCAGGCCCCAGGGGGTAATTAGGGACCACAGCAGTAGCACCAGTCCGCTTGACCAGTTTCCCTAATAAATGCCAGTGTTCTTTCTTGATGTTATTGACGTAGCCACCTCCATGCAGATAAAAGAGAATGGTCTTTGAGGAGGTATTTTTAGGAGAAATTTTACTGATATTTCTTCCTCTTACCTCAGAGCTGGTAATGCTAAAGGCCTTATGTAATTTCTCGGGAATAGGATCTTCCTCTACATCATACAGCTTTTCCTTCATTCTACGGATGAAGTATTTCTGAAAGCCTTTTTTCTTGATGTGTCTGATAAAAAACCTTCCGGCCAGGCTAATGGAGGCTTTGTGAATATAGGTAGTAGGCAATTTGGTAGGTATTAACAATAAAAGTGGTTACCCCCTTTCCATCATCCCTGTGGGGATGATGGGGATAGTAATAGGGTCAACCGGGGTCTAGTGAGAAACTGGTAGTATGGCGTTTTCACCTAAGCTTCTCTAGATACCGTTTGACCCTACATTCCTTTTTCTTAAGCCCAACGATATGTTGGATATTTTTCATGGATAATTTTCTTCATTAAGCTAGGTACTTCTGAGTGTTTCAACAGCCATTTCAAGTCTACTGTCTGTTGAAGC
>JBCCLI010000236.1:0-9818 GCA_039026975.1 Bacteroidota bacterium
GTCTTAAACTTCAAATTCATCTTAGACTTAACCTTAAATTTCTCTTAGGCTTGCTCTTCTACTCATCTTTAGTCTTAAACTTAAACTTCATCTTAACCTTAAACTTCTCTTAGTCTTAGCCTTCCACTTCATCTTAGTCTTAGCCTTCAACTTCATCTTAGTCTTAACCTTCAACTTAAACTTCTCTTAATCTTAGCCTTCAACTTCACCTTAGGCTTAGTCTTCAACTTCATCTTAGTCTTAACCTTCAACTTAAACTTCTCTTAGACTTAGACTTAAACTTCTCTCAGCCTTCATTCAAAGGTCTTGAATTCTCACATAGGTCTTGATGTATGATTTGGGGATATAATTGTATCTATATGGGTTTATAGGGCTTATTTCAGATAATTTTATAGATTTAATTCGATTTTAGTTGAGATTTGACCATTTTGGGTACTAATCAACCTGTAATTATACTATGGTAGCTGAGTTAGTTCAACATGTACTGGAAATTCATGTGGAGAAATTGGATACCTGGAACCAACGTCCCCATACCCATAACTTCTTTGAGATTGTCTATATAGAAGAGGGGGCCGGTTATCAGTGTATTAACTATCATGAATTTGCCTATCAGGCAGGAAATATTTTCTTGCTCCCTCCTTTAGATTGTCATTCTTTTAGAATCACTGAACCTACCACCTTTTACTTCATCAGGTTTACGGATCATTACTTTTTACAGAATGATCAGCTGCCCGATTACCAATCATGGTTTGATAGGATAGCTTACATACTGGCTAATTATAATAAGGTACCGGGCGACATCATTTCCTCAGAAAGAGAAAGGCAGTTTATCATCCAAAACATCAAGTTTATCCATCAGGAATACCTGCTGTCTGATCCCTTTTCCAGCTCTGTTATCAGTGGGGCCATAGCTTCTATCTTGAATATTTTGGCCAGGAGCATAGAGAAGAAGTATGTGGAGCCAGCTAATGAAATGGACAAAAGATTTGGGGAAATTCTGCGCTTTATTAATACCCATATTACCCAAAATGAGAAGCTAAGGGTTCCCATTCTCTCCGAGAAGTTTCACATTTCTCCTACCTACTTTTCAGAATACTTTAAGAAACAGGCAGGGGTCAGCTTGTCAGATTATGTGCTCCAATCTAAACTCAGGATAGTAGAAACCAAGATTCTCCATACAGATCTTTCCCTCAAGGAAATTGCCTACCAGCTCAATTTTACGGATAGTAGCCACTTATCCCGGTCTTTTAAGAAAATGTATGGGATGACCATCAGCGAGTATAAGAAAAGTGGTCATAGCTGTGGGAGTTTGTGGTGAGCTGTCTATGTACGCTCCCGTCTATAGTTTTTAGGTGTACGCTTTTACTTTTAAGAAAAAGCATACATATGAAGACTGCATTTAAAGGAGTATTGATTATCCAGTTTATGGCCATTGTGGTATACACCCTCATTGTAATTTCCCGTTATGGGATGGATTTATTCACTCCCTTCTTTGGAGATATGCTTTCCTTAAGCTGGGCCGGACAGTTCAACTTTGACTTTTCCTGCTACCTCCTATTATCTGCTATTTGGGTGAGTTGGAGAAATCGCTTCACAGCCAAGAGCTTCTTACTGGCACTAATAGCCGCTGTTTTTGGGATCATATTTTTTGCGCCCTACTTACTTTACCTGGCTATACAGGCTGAGGGAAACATGGCAAAGGTGCTATTGGGAGACAGAGCCTAGTCTTTGCCATTTTCTAGTCCATTTACCGTGATCTGATGAATGCCATAGATAATGGGCTTATTTCCTTTTAGGCTTATCAGATACCTTCATCTCTATGGTGGCCTCTACTACCGTTACCTCATTCCTATCCTTAACCACTACCGGACAGTCTACCTTATCTACCTCATCCCAGTTCACATTGCCTAGATCACAGGTAGCGGTAAGGTCCGTCCTCCCTAGTTTCACGTAGGCGATATTCATACCTACGGGAATCCATCTTCTGTGTGTGGGGACGGAGGCTTCCATACATACCCCCGCCGCGAACTCACATAAGGTACAAATGGCAGTAGCATGCACACCTTTTAGGTGGTTATGTACTTTCCGTCTGATTTTCATAGAGGTGCGCATATAATTAGGACGTAGCTCCTCCACTTTAGGACTGATGGTAAGAAAGAAAGGGGCGGCTCTGGCTAGCAGATAGGAGAATATTTTACTGCCAAAAGGCTTATTAGCGAATTGTGCTTGTAGCTTGAGGACTCTATTCATCTTAGGTTGATAGGTAGTTTCGTGGGATAAAGCTACAAAACTAATTCTGAATCAACCTTTGCCATGTCCCAGCCAGTTAACGATCAGTTGGTCAATGCCAAATATGACAGCCATACATACAATAGCTACCCCAAAAATGAGGGCTTTTTCTTTCACGGAAGATTGACTGTTGGCAGGCTGAATGAGAGAGCGGAAAGCTGTTAGTATCTGATCCCTATTTAAGTATAGAATGACCATCAACATGATAAAATAGATGATGGCACTGCCTAAAGCCCCGTATTTATCCAGGAAGAATATATCAAATACAATGACATTCAGTAAAATAGAGATGAGTATGAAGGCGCCAATTAGCTTAGTTCTGTTAAATAGTAATAGGATGGCTCCTATCATTTCTGAAAGCCCTATAAATAGCATATAGCCGAAGGACTTTCCCATAAAAACCCAGGCCAATTCAAAATTAGGGGCTTGGCCTAAGGTCATATTAGCTACCTCTTCAGGAATGGAATCAGAGGTGTAAAACTGCCCTCCTATGAGTTTCGCTAAGCCGTAAAAACTTAGAAAGAAGAATACATACAGTCTACAGGTCCATTCTAGGGCTGCTCGGAGTGTTAGGTTTTTCATACTGTTAGTAGGTAGGTGTTCTCATGAACGGAAAAGTTCATAAAGAGGTTATTCCTACCTCATGCTCCGCTTATTTTCCCAATAATGGCATATGCTTACGCGAGTGATATTGTAAGGCCAGTTTGATACATTCTTTCAATTCCTTTTCTGGCAGTATCGTATCTAGCTGGAAAATGATGGCCCTGTTTTTCTCATAGCAGAATAGCTCCCCATATATAACTTTGAAAGTCTCTACTAATTGGGTGTTGCAGTTGAAGTAGATCGCATACTGTTGTGGACGTTTAGGTTTCCAATCCATCCGAATGGTGCTTCCTCCTTTAACTACATAACTGGGTTCTCCCCACTTCAGGCATTCCTCCATTTCCTGAATATCCACTACTTCTTCCGCAGAGGACAGGATAAGCGCCCTCAGATAGTTCATCTTCTCCCTGATGTGGTCAGGGTAGCTAGCAAAGGTAGCCACTACCTGAGGGTGCTGCTTGAGATGGAAAGTCCGCATATAGGAAAATTAGTGAACGGCTATAAAAAAATCCACCTCTGCATCTGCAGGGTTGAGGGCTTTTTCTCCGTATACCTCAAAATCAGCTGTAAAGCTTCTGTCTAGCTCACTATTCCATATTTCCATCCACTTATTTACTACTACCCCCTTCATTAAGTCCCCCTTAGCTGAGGTCTTCAGGTATTTCCCACCCTCAAATGATTTAGCTATCATTCCTTCGGGAATCTTTTCTAGCTTATCTACCTTACATCCCAGAACTACCGAGTAGGGCTGGGTATGATCGCCTTCATAGTCCGTGTATAGTGAGTATATTTCTGGGCTGGACTTGTGAGGAATGTGTTCCGCTACCTTGTCTGCTTGAAACTTTGCCCATAGCGTACCTATGTCTTTGGCTGCTTGTCCGTCTTGATTGGTAGTTCTCACAGCTATCCCAATAAGGTGAAAGGGTTCGATTTGTACTTCTTGCATATCTTGACTTTGTTGGTTCAAGGCAAAAGTATCTTCCGCTAGTGACAGCTGTATGTCAGGGGTATTTTTCCAATTCTCCCTGCACTGCTCCATATATTCTGCTAAGGTGAGGGAATGAGGTGTGAAGCTTTCTGAAGAGGTAAATAGGGACTGGATGCGGTCCAGGCGGAATGCCCTAAAATCCTGTCTTAACCTACAGTAGGCCACTAAGATCCAGTTATCTTGGGTAGTGTATAGCGCAAATGGCTCTATTTTCCGCTGACTTTCTCCCTGCTCCGGAGCGATGTAGGTGATTCTCACAACAAAGAAATTAGCAATAGCAGACTGTAGCTGAATGAGGTAATCACTCGTTTTTATATCCTTAGAATTATTTCTGATTTGAATTCTTTCTGAAAGAAAGGCTGTTTTTTCCTGCTGCCCATGGTTGAGGACAGATTTAATTTTAGTGATGGCTTGTTGATACTGATCTACTAGAGATTGGTCTTTATTCGTGAGAATGAGCTGCTCTGCCATAAGCAGTGCGTTAGCCTCTGCTTCTGTGAACATGATAGGAGGTAGAGAATAGCCTTCCATGAGTGAATATCCCTTTCCTTCCTCCGTAATAATAGGAACTCCTGATTTTTCTAGCGTCCTGATATCTCTGTATATGGTTCGGACGCTCACCCCATGTTTTCGGGCCAGCTCGCTTGCTGTTAGTATCCTTCTGGATTGGAGCTGAGTAAGGATAGCCGTCAGTCTCGCTAATCTGGGTTTCTCTTCTACCATCATGCATCTACCTGAATACCCTGGAAAGGGGACTACTTAAGAATGACCTTTACAATGTAACATAACTATCCCAGTCTATTGATCATAGATTTTTTAAACTCATGATATACTAAGAAAAGGGAGGACCAGAAGGCACTCATATTGAGCTGCAAATCCCCTCCTTTGGAAAATCTAACCAATTGCCTGGCGTAATAGCCCCCTTCGGCCGCATCATCTAATGCTTTGATCCCTGTTCTAATCACTAAGTTTTCCAGCTTATCAATTTTGTTGTCTAAAAAGGCTGGAATCTCCTTGATGTTAGTAATGAAGGGGCGAGCCATTCCCACCAAATCCAGTTCATCATTCTCCAGTACCTGGTTACAAAAGTCAAAAGACCTAAAGCCGCCGGTAATCAGCAAAGGGATTCTACTGACAGCACGCACTTTTCGTGAGAATTCCATGAAGTAGGCTTCCCGCTGTTGGGTGCTTTCTTTGACCTGACTGTACTCTTCATTCACTTCAAAAAAGACCAGTCGCTCATAAGTGCCCCCAGAAATCTCCAAGAGGTCTATCTTACCATCCAGCATTTGGATTACCTCTAAGGATTCCTTTTCTGTAAATCCCCCTCTCTGAAAGTCTGAAGAATTTAGCTTAACAGAAATGGGATAGGTTGGACCCACTGCCTTCCTTGTTTCTTCAATGATGGTCATCAACAACCGACTTCGGTTCTCTACGCTGCCCCCCCATTGATCTGTTCTACGGTTAGTTTTGGGAGAGAGAAACTGGCTGAGCAGGTACCCATGAGCAGCGTGAATCTGTATACCTGTAAAGCCTGCTTCCTTACATAGGGTTGCCGTCTTCACAAAACGTTGGATAAGTTCTTGAATATCTTCTTCCGTCATGGCCCTGGGCTTTCCAAACATGCCCATTTTATGTAATTGTACCTCTGAAGGAGCCAACGGCCGGAAGGTCTTGAACTTATTGGTTTGTCTACCAGCGTGGGAAATCTGCACCCACACATGAGTAGTAGGGGTACTGGCTATTTCGGCCCAGGCTTTCATCTTAGGGAGAATACTTTCCTCTCCCACATACACATTCCCAGCAGATTCCATGTGTACATCGTCTACCATCACATTGCCAGTAATGAGTAAACCTGCCCCTGAGTCTGCCCACATCTTATACAGACGGTAGTGCTGTTCATTAGGCTCCAGGTGTTTATTACTCACTCGCTCTGTCATGGCAGATTTTACTAATCTATTCTGGATCACAGCACCACATGGCAGTTTGAAGGGAGTCTTGAGGTAGTTGGTTTTCATAGGGAAATAGGAATAGTCAGACGGTTTATGTCCATAAGCTTGTGAGCAAATTACCTGTACTAAGCTTAGTAATGAAGCACAAAATCTAGTAAAATTTGAGTATAATGTAGTATGCTGCTCACTCCTAAGGTCTTCTACCTCTAAGTCAGAAAGTATTTTGAGTAGCATTTATAAGGGCTAAAATACAGTACAATTACTTACTCACTACAAAGATTCATTATGGCAGTAGCAAACCCTCCGGGAATTGAAAAGATGATCTCCTTACCGGCCTTTGATAGTATGGAGGCGAAACGGTATTATCTAAAGAAGGTGCTAGCTGGCGCCTACCGCATTTTTGGGAAGTTCGGTTTTTCAGAAGGCGTGGCAGGCCACATCACCTGTAGAGATCCTGAGCATACAGACTGCTTTTGGGTAAATCCCTTTGGGGTTTCTTTTAAGAGAATGAAAATGTCAGACCTAGTCCTGGTAAATGAGTCAGGTGATATTATAGCTGGAAAACATACCTTTTTAAATAAGGCTGCTTTTGCCATCCATTCCGCTATTCATAAAGCCAGACCAGATGTGATCGCCGCTGCTCATTCACATACTGTCTACGGAAAAACGTGGTCAGCTATGGGCAGGTTACTGGACCCGCTTACCCAGGATTCTTGTATTTTTTATGAAGACCACGGGTTATTTGATGACTATACGGGTGTGGTGGGAGAATTAAGTGAAGGGGATAGGATAGGAGTAGCCTTGGCAGATAAAAAGGCGGTGATCCTTCAAAATCATGGCTTGTTAACAGTAGGCCACAGCATAGAAGAATGCATCTTCTGGTTTGTTACCATGGAGCGGACCTGTCAGTCCCAACTCTTAGCAGAAGCTACTGGCAAAGACCCTGTTAAGATTAGGCATGAGGTAGCCCTCAGGACGAGAAATTATGAGGTAGGCTTTCCGCTAGCGGGGTACTTTAGCTTCCAGCCTATGTGGCAGGACATTGTACATGAGCAACCCGACTTCCTGGATATTGAAGCGCCTGAAGGCCCGCTCATAATTTAAGACTATTGACTACCTATTTCTTGCTACTGATTTACAGATTGGATTTCTGTCTGTAAATCGGTGGTTACCATACTCACAGCATACGCTATGAAACTTTCTGAATGGAAGGAGAAAGGAGACTACTTTACCTATAAAGGACATCAGATTTTCACCATAGATGAGGGGAAAGGAGAAGATCTTCTCCTCATTCACGGTTTCCCTACTGCCTCCTGGGACTGGTGGCAAATGTGGGACGTGCTAGCATCCCAGTATAGAGTGCTTACCTTGGATATGCTAGGCTTTGGCTTTTCTGCTAAACCACGGGACTATCCCTACAGCATACTGGATCAGGCAGATCTGATTGAACAGCTGTTAGCTTGGAAGGCTATCACTAAAGTCAAAATCCTTAGCCATGATTATGGAGATACAGTGGCTCAGGAACTCTTAGCCAGATATAATGGGAGGCAAGAGAATGGAAAAAAGAGTGTGGAACTCGAGTCTATCTGTTTCCTGAATGGAGGCTTATTTCCTGAAACACATTCGCCTTTATTGGTTCAGAAGCTACTGATGAGTCCTGTTGGGGGCCTAATAGGAAGACTCTTTACCCGAGAGAAACTAGCCAAGAATTTTCGAAAAATATTTGGGCCACATACTCAGCCCACAGAGGAAGAGCTGGATGCGTTTTGGGAGCTGGTTTCAAATAGTGGGGGCAGGTACATATTCCACCTCCTTATCCGCTACATGCAGGAGCGAAGGGACCATAGGGAAAGATGGGTAGGGGCCATGCAGCAGGCAGGCATCCCGCTGCGCTTAATTGATGGGGTAGTGGACCCTATTTCAGGTAAGCATATGGCGGATAGGTATAGGGCGCTTATTCCCAGTCCGGATGTAGTGGAACTGGAAAAAATAGGTCATTTTCCACTCATAGAAGCGCCAGAAGCAGTACTGGAACATTATTTGGCTTTTCTCCAGGAGTAACCTACTAGCTATCTAGTCTGTGTAGGTCTCATGTTAGAACAACTGACAGAAGAGGGTTTACAGGCTCGATTTGGAAAGCTGAATCTAGCGATATAACTCTACAGATGGGCATAAACTTAAGCTATCCATATGTGCCCCTGTCATAGAGAAGCTATCTCTATAGGCCTTTTTTCTGCTGCTGATAGGTAGACAGCCTCTTGCACTTTTAGGGATTGTAAGTAGTCTGGCCCATTGGTCTCAAAAGGAGCCCCACTCAGGAGGCAGTCCACAAAATGTCGCTGAGTAGCATATACACAGTCTCCGGAGAAATTAAAATCCTCGTACTCATAAGGATGTACCCTTTCTTTATCGCCCAAAGGCTGGCTGCTAAGCTGCCCATCAGGATACAGCCTGATGGAACCTCCCAAGCCATCTATGAGCATTTCTCCAAAGGTAAATCTTGGGTTCTCATAGGTAGGTTCGTTATACCTGTTAGCATCCCAAAGGGCTTCTACCCCATTGGCAAACTCAAAATGAATGATGGCCCAGTCCTCTCCCTGAATGACAGGGTTCAGTTTCCGTAGTCTGGCAAATACAGCTTTCACCTCCCCGAACAAATAGCGGAAGGTATCTATGAAGTGAATCCCATTCTCATAGACAATGAGTCTGGGGTATTCCCGGAAATAGGGCTGTCTGGGTATGTAAGCATCTTCCCCCCAACCGTCTCCCATTCTTTTGCGGAAATAGGCAGTGTGCACCTCACCAATCACTTCCTGCTGGATCATATGCTTGATTTCTCTATACCAGGGCTGGAATCGCCAGTTTTCATGTACCATGAGACGAGCCCCGGACTGCTCAGCATACTGAACTAATTGCTGCGCTTCCTGGTAAGTAGGCGCCAGAGGTTTCTGGCAGATGACATGTATCCCTCTATCTACTGCCTGTTGAGTCATTTCCAGGTGGGTTCCGGGAGGGGTAATGATGTCTACAAAGTTAGGTTGCTCTTTCTCCAGCATTTCTTCAAAGTCTGTGTAAAAATGCTTGATGCCGTATTTCTGTTGAACCTCTTTCCCTTTTGTCTCTCCCCGATTACATAAAGCGGTTATTTCTACCTCCGGTATCCTGTTCCATGCTTCATACTGAAAGTGACTAAAATAACCAGCTCCTACGGCTACGCCTCTAAGCTTGTTCATGGTCTATGGGGTTAGATGGGTCTACATTCAGCCATGCTATGATGGAGAGAATCACCAGAATGCCTGATATGATGAAGAAAGTATCACTGGTCCCTGTCCATATGATCAGGTAGGGAAAGGCAATGCCCGTAATAAATGACCCTATATTTCCTGCCATGTTCATGGTTCCTGCAACGGTTCCTGCATAAGATTTGCCTATGTCCACACAAAAAGACCAGGAAGGACTTAGGGTCATATCTGCTCCAAAAACGGCCAGGGAAAGAAAGATAACAGCTAAGAGAACCTCCTCAGTGGAGAGAATGCCGATAATTCCGATTCCCACCAGTGAGAATCCTATGATAGCAGGAATGGCTCTAGACCACTTCCACTGCCCTTTTTTGTATATATAATCTACCAGCCAACCCGAGAACCAGTTCCCAAAGGCACCACATATCAGTGGGAACATAGCATACACACTGGCCTGATAGGCATCTATCTCAAATCTTTCTCGCAGATAGGGAAACATCCAGGTCAGACAAAAGAAGAAGATAAAGTTGCTACCAAAATATTGGCCCATCATGAGGAGCATATTCTTTGATCCTAGAACCCTGCTTGCAGATAGTTTACCGGGGATTTCTTCCTTTTGCTGCCTATGAGTCAGAATATAGTCTTTCTCACTTTGGGAGATGGATGAATGTTCTTCCGGCAAGTCGCTAAACCAAAAGTACCAGAGGACTGCCCATATAACGCCCACTGCTCCCAGTATGTAAAAAC
>JBCCLI010000237.1:0-9813 GCA_039026975.1 Bacteroidota bacterium
GGATTAGCCATGATGGATACATGGAAGCCTTTTTTCATCAGCACCTTTTTGCTCACTAGTTATATAGAAGGGACGCCTGCCAGTTTTGAGATGTCCTTTGTACAGATGGCAAAGGAGCAAGAGAAAGAGATTCTAGGATTGGAAACTATAGCTGAGCAAATGGCGGCAGTAGATAAGATGGACTATAAAAGCCAGACCCAAATGATTTCAGAGATGCTAAATGAGGAGGACAAGATGCGTAAGAGTTTTCGGGAAATGCTGGATTTATATAAGAATGAGGATGTGGAGGGCCTATATGCTTACACGGAGGCATACATGGAGAACCCAGAAGAAATAGAAGCCATGATCACAAATAGGAATGAGAGCTGGATCAGCCGCATAGGAGAAATAGCCTCAGACAAATCCACCTTCTTTGGGGTAGGGGCAGGTCACCTGGGAGGAGAGAAAGGGGTCATCTCTCTGTTAAAGGCCGCTGGCTATGAGGTAGAGGCGGTGAGGTAGCGGTCCCTGAGAACCAATAATAAAACGTCATCAGTGGGCTATCCCGCTGGTGACGTTTTCATTTATAGGAGGTTTTTATTGTGTAATCTGTAAGTGGGCCACTAAAGAAGGGTAAAATTATGACTGCCTAAATATCCTATATAACAGGTGATTAGCCTTTCTTGACTGTTAGTTCAATTTAGCCTTTGGAACATTTGAGTTACGCACATAGAAACGTAGATTTAGTCGCTTAATAGTAGAAATCCCTTGGTCTATTTTCAACTTATTTCTGACAGATCTGATTATTAGCTATTAAGATGATTTATGAAAATAGCAACCATTCTGAATAAGTCTGAAGGGATTAAAAAATATTTCTTCAATACCTTCTGGTTATTTGCTGAGCAGGCACAGAAGTTAGTTCTTGCCTTTGCTGTAGGGGTATTTGTGGCCAGGTATTTAGGGCCTACAGAGTATGGTAAGTTTAGCTATGCACAGGGATTTGTGGGGCTTTTTGCAGTGCTATCTCAGATGGGATTGAATTCCATTGTAGTAAGAGATATTGTTAGGAAAAGGTATGATAATCAGGAATTATTAGGTGCAGCTTGGTTACTCCAATTTTTAGGAGGGATCCTAACCTTATCCATATCAAGTTTAGGATTATTGTTCCTAAACGCTGGCGTGGAGGTAAAGTACATGGTGGTATTAATAGCTTCCGCAGAAATAGCCAAGTCCTTAAATGTCATCAAACTTTACTTCGAAGCCAATGTCAAAACGAAGTATTTGGCTAAGGTTAGCTTGTTCCAAAGCCTCCTTACTGCAGTGGTCAAGATTCTTTTAATTGTCTTCAAAGCAAATGTGATATGGTTTGGGTTTGTTGTGTTATTGGATGCGAGCTTTGCAGCTGTAGGTTTGATCATTGTGTATCGAATAGCTGAAGGAAAGATATCACACTGGACCATAAAAAAGTATACGCTTGTCAGGCTACTTAAGGACTCTTGGCCGATGATCTTTTATGGACTTGCTCTCCAAATACAAGCAAAAATTGATCAGGTCATGTTGGGAAATATGGTAGGAGAGGAGGAGGTAGGCTATTACTCAGTTGCCTTAAAAATCATTGAAATTTTCGTGATGTTTCCCTTTGTCCTGGTGAAATCACTTGCCCCTTCCATTACTGAGGCTAAGGAAAAGAGTAAAGAACTGTACGAAAGAAGATTATTAAATCTATACAGGCTGTTTTTCTTGATTTTCCTTGTGTATGGCGGCACCATTTATTTGGTTTCAGAACCTATGATTGTGATAGTTTATGGGGAGGAATTCAGAGAGGCTGGAATACTTTTATCTCTTTTTGCGATTAGGTTACTCTTTAACTGTATGGGTATCGCCAAGAGTACCTTTATTACTAATGAAAGTCTATTTCATCATGGGATGATAGCAGCTATCGTAGGGGCCATTGTAAATATCTCAGCAAACTATTATTTGATACCACTATACCAGTCCCGAGGAGCCATCATAGCTACTATTATATCCTTTACCACATTCGTTTTTTTGATTGATGTAGTTAACCCTAGGACGCGGAATAACTTACGATTAATGATTAAAGGGATGTTTACCTTCTTCTTATTAAAAAAGGTGTGAAAAGTTCATCCTGCTACAACTAATAGAAAGTATGGGATAAAAATTACATTGATTAGAAATATAGTTAGTAATAACTATTTGATATAATTTGTAAGAAGATTATCGGGAATAAAGAATAGCTTGATGAATGTATAGAGTATTGATAATGATATAGTTAAATTTAGTTTTATACCTATTTTTGAGAACTGGCATAAAAGGTTTTATTTTTTATTTTGTATTTTTTAGGGGTAAAAGTGATAAGCTGGTATATATTTCGTTAATACTAGTAAATGAATCGGTCTAAATGAAAGTCTATCTCTACTTTTTATTAATATGTATCCTTGCAATAAATAAAGCTACCGCCACTAACTACTATGTAGATCCAGTTAATGGTAAAGAAATCAATAACGGATTATCAAGCTCAGAAGCCTTTAAATCATTATTATCTATTACTAATACTTCCCTCCAGCCAGGAGACACAGTGTTTTTGATGGAGGGCTCTCATAGGCTTGATGGTTTTGTTCCACTCCAGATAAGAGATTCAGGGACTCCAAATAGTTGGATCGTGATACAAAACTTCCCTGGTCAATCTCCCACGATAGAATTTAATTCTTTTGCTGGTATAAGGTTAATCAATGGAGCTTCCTATGTGAAAATTAAGGGACTCCGGATTAAAGGGCCTAATTCTACCATAACCTTAGAACAAGCCCAAGGCAATAAGGATGGCTGTTTTCCGGACTCAGTTAAGAATGATGAGCCTACCAATATTTTTAATGGGAGTGGTATTTATTGTACAGGTCCTAATCTTACCTGGACGCACCCTGAGACTGATGTAGATGAAATCCCTCATCATATTACCATAGAAGGTTGCGAAATTTTTGACTGTACTGCATCAGGTATTGGTTTCCAGCAAGCAGACTATATTGTCATCAGAAATTGTAAGATTTACAATAATGCGTGGTACAGCGTGTTCGGGACAAGCGGAATAAACTTTTATCAGTTTATTAATACGGACGGGACGACAGGTGTCCATAACATAGTAGAAAACAACCTTTTGTATGGAAACCAATTAAAAATTCCCCAGGTAGGTACCTGTCAGTATCAGGATGGAAATGGCCTTATCGTGGACGACTTTAAGCATTCTCAAAGAAATAATCAGAAGGATAAAGCCATTGATTATGGGGTTTATACTGGAAAGACCATCATAGCAAATAATGTGTCAGTGAATAACGGAGGGAGTGGGCTTCACTTCTTTAAGGCTAGTAATGTATACATCCTTAATAATACAATTACTGGCAATGCCTTTCAAAATGGGGGAGATAACAGTAATGCGGAATTGAGAATTGGAGATTCTCAAGATATGGTGGTTAAAAATAATTTAATAGTAGCAGATAGGCGTCTTCACAATATTTCTACTAATAACACCAACCTCAACTATACACATAATTTTCAAACAGGGCCTAGAATCAATGATGATTATGAAAACTGTGAAGGTTGCTTCACTGATCAGCCCATCACATTTGAAAATGAAGACATTTCCTCTGAGGTGCCATTTAGGGTGGCTAGCAATGATATTAAGGACTTAGGAACAGATCTCTCTGAATTTGTTACTAAAGACTTTTTAGGAAATGCAAGACCAGTAGGAGGTGGTTTTGATATTGGAGCTTTTGAGCTAACATCAACTACAACTATTGCTACCACAGGAATTCAGATAAATAACTGTCCTAGTTTTGAGCTATCTGAAGGGGAGACCTACAGCTTGACTAAAGTAATCTTTCCACAGAATGCTACTAACCAAGGAGTGGAGTGGGAGTCTTCTAATACTTCCATTGCTACAGTTAGTGATGAGGGGGTAGTGTCCGTTTTACAAGAAGGAACAGTAACCATCACCGTAATAACTGATAATGGAGGGTTTGAAAGCCTTTGTACCCTTACTGCTACTAAAGAAGGAAATGATGAATGTAGACCCTTTGACTTTTCCTCTGCCACGCCTTCTTCATACGGGTCTAATCAGGACCTGGGAATTGCTGAGATAGAAGATGAAGGCAGCACCATTAAAATAGCTAATAACGCTTGGAAATCCATTGACCTTGATATTAACATCCAGGGATCTACTTGGTTACAGTTTGATTTCAAGAGTACAAAAATAGGGGAGTTCCACGGGATAGGCTTGGATGTAAATAATGTCGTGGATGATTCTAAGATCTTTACCATCTATGGCACCCAGTTCTATGGAATCATGGATTACAGGAACTATAGAGGGAGTGGTTGGCAGACTTATATTATCCCGATAGGCAGATATTATACAGGTACTTTTAACAGAATGACCTTCATGGCTGATCATGACACTGGAGCCGGAGATGCAGACGCATTTTTTAGAAATATCCTTATACATAATGGAGAATGTGAGACTTTTGCAGTGTCAAATGACCTGACCGTCCAGGAGCAAGTCAGTCTAGAGGTTTATCCAAACCCCGCAAATGAATGGCTAAATGTAGAGCTGGTGTCTCCTGGCTTTAAGACTGATGCTGACATGAGGTTGATAGATGTTAATGGTAGGAGCTTACTGGAGGGAAGAATGAGTGTGGGAAGAAACCAAATAGACATAAGCCAACTACCAGCTGGGATCTATTACCTACTATTTTCTGTTAATGAAGATCAAATTACTAGAAAGCTGATTAAGCAGTAGTAGTTGTTGATCTGAAATCTGATGTTTAATAACCATTACCTCTGGTGTAATACCTGAGAATAGAATAATCAATTGGGGATCATATATGAAAGGCATGTACACGCCTACATATAGGAAAGGTTATTCTTGCTAATCTTGATTAAAGATGTGGGCTTCGATGAGACATTTCCTTTGTCTATTTTATTGTTGTTTCCTTGCTGTAGGGGTTTCTTTTGGTACGGATTACTATGTAGACCCCATAGGCGGAGATGATGATAATTACGATGGGCTGTCAACCTTACAGCCGTTCAAACGCTTGTTGAAAATTACGGAGATAGAGCTACAGCCAGGGGATACTGTATTCCTAATGAATGGAACTCACAAACTGGATGGTTTTGTCCCTCTCCAGATTTCTGAGTCCGGCACTCCTGAGCAGTGGATTACTTTTAAGAATTTTCGTGGGCATACCCCCTTGATTTCCTTTCAGTCATTTGCTGGGATTAGGATTAAAAATGGTGCTTCTTACATTAAGATTGAAGGAATTGCCATAAGGGGTGCCAGGAATCTGGTGACCTTGGAAGAAGCATTAGCACAAAAAAACAGCTGTTCTCCTGACTCCCTTAAAAATGATGATCCCACAGATATTTTTAGTGGAAATGGGATCAATTGTACTGGCCCTAATCTACAGTGGACTGATCAGGAAACGGATATAGATGAGGTGCCACACCACATCACTATAGAGAATTGTGAAATATTCGATTGTACAGGCTCCGGTATAGTATTCCAACAAGCGGACTACATTACCATAAGGAATTGTGAAATTTATAATAATGCCTGGTACAGCGTATTTGGGACAAACGGCATAACTTTTTACCAATTCATCAACATAGATGGAACCATAGGAGTTCATAATGTTGTAGAAAATAACCTTATCTGGGGCAATCAACTAAAACTTGCCCAACTAGGGAGTTGTCAGTTCCGGGATGGGAGTGGTTTTCTCATAGATGATTTTACACATACTGAGACGGGTAATTATAAAGATGCTTCCAAATTTTACGGGGTATACTCTGCGCAGACCTTAGTAGCTAATAATGTATCAGTGAGAAATGGGGGGAGCGGCTTTCAGCTTGTAAAGGCTAGTAATATTTATCTATTAAATAATACCGTTAAAGGGAATAGTTACCAGAATGAGGGAGATAATTTAAATGCAGACCTGTATGTAGAAGAATCTCAGGATATATCAGTTAGGAATAATATCATTATAGGAATCACCAGGCTTCACAGCATTTTCCCTGATAATACAAACTTCACTTACTCCCACAACTTTCAAGCAGGACCTGGAATAGATGAAGAGTACGCTGACTGTGAGGGCTGTTTTACAGATCTTCCTATTGAATTTGAAAATCAGGATTTAGATTCAAGTACCCCTTATCTCATAGTCAGTAACTCAGTTAGAGATCTTGGAGCTGATGTTTCTGAATTTTTATCATCAGACTTTCTAAGTAACCCTCGGCCAGTTAATGATGGATTTGACTTAGGAGCCTATGAAATAACTAACAGTACCCCTATACTGACTAGGGGCGTAGAGATAGGGAATTGCCCTAAATTTGAACTTTCATCTGGAGACACCTTCACATTAGTGGCAGATATTCTACCCTTTGATGCTACTGATAAGAGCGTAATATGGGAGTCTATAAATCCGAGCATTGCCTCCATAAATAATGAAGGTCTAGTTACGGCAGTTAGTCCCGGGACAGCAGTGGTGAGAGTAACCACTAATAATGGTGGGTTTGAAAATACCTGTGCATTTACTATCTCTACCTCAGGAAATAATTTTTGTAAGCCGCTAGACTTATCCGGTAAATCCATTATTACTTATGGAACCAATCAGGATGCAGGAGATGCGGGGATAGAAGATGATGGAAATACTATTCAAATTTCTGACAATGCCTGGAAGTCCATAGGAGTACCCTATGAAGTATTAGAAAGTACCTGGCTTCAGTTTGACTTCAACAGTACCATAGAGGGGGAGTTTCACAGCATTGGCTTTGATAGGAACAGTTTAGAAGATAACACGAAAATGTTTACCCTTTATGGGACCCAGATTTTTGGGATCATGGATTTCAATAGTTACGCAGGTAATGGATGGCAAAGATTTAATATTCCTGTAGGTAGATATTATACCGGGACATTTGATAGACTAGTGTTTATAGCTGATCATGATTCTGGGGAAGGGAATGCGAATGCCTATTTCCGTAACATAACCTTACACGAGGGGGAATGTGGAGCATCTGTAGTGTCAACGGAGCAAGAGTTAACTGAAGCCCCGGAAGTCAGAATTTTCCCAAATCCTCTGGAGGAGGTTCTTTTCATTAATATTGAAGGACTTCCTTCCCAGACTAAGCCTCAAATAGAGGTAATGAATGTAAATGGGCAAGTCTTTATTAATCAACGATTAGCATTCTCCAGTAATAGGCTAGATATTAGCCAACTCACGGCTGGCGTGTATATAGTCTCAGTCAAAGCAGGTGATTCTCACATTTACCAAAGGCTTGTAAAGTATTAGGCTCTCTATTACTGATATTACCTAACTTATGGTTGTCGCGTTTGCTACTTGAGTGAGTAAGCGTCCTAAGCTGTATGTTGATGGTCTGTATTAGCTATTGGCTGCAGCCAAGCTACTCCCCTCTTTTCCACTAACCCCAAAGCAGCTTTTGCCGAGCTTGTACAAACCTTTTTACAAATGATTTTGGGAAAAATAGCTCTAAGAGATTTCTAACTCTTCTAGCGGGAGATGACTTAAAATACATTTCATAGTACCTCTCATCTGAGACAGAATCAATTTTGACGTATTTAGGGTGTACCAATGGGAAGGACATACTTTCTACCTCACAGTCTAACCTGGTGTCCATATCATGGGTTGTACTTCCCTCAAAACCTATATTCTTGATTAGATTTTTATTAGGGACAACGGATAGACCGGAGTTTAGGTAATTACTGAGTAGCCACTGGTATCCCCAAATAGTATTCTGTGTGCCAGAGGAAATATCATCTAAGTCTTTCATTACCTTTGTATTAACTGTCTTCCTGTTAAATAGAAACTGATTTAGGAAACCTGATTTCTTTAATTCTGGAAGACTTTTGAGTTCGAAATCGAACATTTCCCAAGAACGCCTCCAACTCGCCCATCCCCAAATGAGCGGAACACTAGAAAAGTAGTATGATTCTGTAGGAACATTTTGCCAGCCTTTGTGGAAATTAGATCCTGACACATGCATTACCCTGTCATCATCTTTATATCGAAGTAAGATTTCTTCACAGAACTGAAAGAAGCTTGGGTCGGGGACACAATCGTCCTCGAGGATTATGCCATATTCTTCTTGAGAAAAGAACCATGAGATAGCAGAAGAAACTGCTTGGGCACATCCAAGATTCTGCTCTCTAAATAAGGTAAATACTTGGCAGTTCCAGGCTATGTCAGCAGCTAATGCTTGGACAGCCTTAACAATTTCTGTTTCTCCTTCCTTATGTGCTCTAGGTCCGTCTACTGCGAAATAGACTCTTGAAGGAGTAGCTCGGCGTACTCTTTCAAGAACTCGCTGCATTGATTCTGGTCTGTTGAATCCAAGCAAGAGCACCGCTGTATTACACTTCATAACTATTAACAATCATTGTAATAACACCTGAATGAAATTCATTTCTTCTCTCTGTAATTAGCCTAATGGGTATAGAAAATTAACGTGAGAATAGCGGTAGTATTCATATTAGCCTTTGATCAGGATGTATAGGTTGAATAATGGCAATTGCAGCAAAACAGCCCATGATAATTGACCCTAAACCATCTTGGAAAACGAAATAGTCAATTTGGAAAAGGAATAGGAGAAAGAGGAATAGTAAAGAAAGAATCCTTGTGTCAACACTGGCTGAAAAGGCTGATTTTAGATATGAAAAAATACTCTTGATAACCATTGCATACACTATAAATCCAATGATCCCTTGGGCAATTATGAGTTCTCCAAAAGAGCTATGGAGGTGAATAAAATGGCTTTTATTAGAACCTCCATACCAAGTCCCTCCTATATCTGAAATGAGATCCAGGAAATAGTAGCCTTTAAACCCCTTCCCAAATATGATGCCCTCCCCACCGTAGAACAGCCACTCAAATAATCTTTCCCATAGGTAAGACCTACCATGAAATGTAATGATATCCTGATAGTCAACCCTTTGGAGTAATGATTCAAAAATGGGTAGACTCAAGACAAAGTATAAAACGTATCCAAAGTTTAAGAGAATAGGCAGCGTAAAAAAGGAGACAAAGAAAAGTTTTTTATTAAGTAACCAGGAAGACTTAATACTTAATACCATAATAAATAGGATAAGTAAAATAGTGATCCTAGAATTAGCCCCAATAGACACATAAAGCGACAAAGCGAATAAAATGAGAACCATGATTCCTTTGGTTGCATATCTAGAGTATTTGATATCCTTAAGAAATAAGTTCGGAGCAAACCTTAAGTATCCAAAAGCAATAAGGAATACTAGGGCTGTCATATTTGCCCCTGGATATATTCCCCCAATTACAGGGAGGTTTATTCTTCCTTCAAAATAATGCCCAGGAGGTTTTAGCCCCATAAAGTACCCTATAACATTAGCTAAGAATAGGACTCCAAGGCTGGTAGTTAGGAGTTGAAGGGGGGTATGGCCTTTCCAGTGATACTTTTTGGCATATCCTAGCATGATTAAGGTAGCCACAAAAGGGATAAAGTAAACGGCAAAGCTAGATAGCCCAAACAGTAGGGTAGAGCCAGGTAAGCCATATAAGTCAGCCCTTACTCTAGCAATTAAGGTAAGAAGAAAGTGGAGTAAAACTAAAGCCAGCAGTTTACTGTAGGGAACTATTCTGTATTCTCTCTTCAGCCCAGTAGCTGTTACTACCAAAAACCTTGAAAAGATGATTAACAAAAAAGGAACCAGAGATATAAAATTATTAGTGGTATTCTCTAAGCCGAATAAATACTTCAATCCATAGGAGAGAAACCCCAGTACATATA
>JBCCLI010000238.1:0-9779 GCA_039026975.1 Bacteroidota bacterium
CTGGCGTGACGGCCTCCGCACTAGATACTCCTCCTTTCAATCAAATCCTTTAAATAGATAAGTATTCCATTACCAGCGAGCATATCCAAAACCCAAGTTATAATAAGTGGATAGGAACTTACTCTTGGTGGTCCTTTGGCTTAAGCGCATTCTCTAAATTCTCTTTGAACAAGGCCAGATCTGGGTCATTTCTCTCTTCTGCCAGTCTTACTGCTTGCTGGTAATTTTCTATGGCTTCCTCATTCCGTCCCTTTCCCATCAATGCCTCAGCATAACTGTCAAAGGTATTAGGTGAAAAGGGATATAAAACGGTATTCGTTTTGAAAATAGCTAGGGCAGTTGCCTCCGCTTTCTCTGCCAATAGCTGGTACCCTAAGGCGTTTACCTCCCATTCTTCAAAGATCAGGTCATTCTCCCTACAAGCCAGGTACGCATCTATCACTATCTGAGCATCTGATCCATCATAGTTCTCTACCGTTTCACTTAACGCCAAGAGGGAAGCTTTTGCTTTTTCATCCAGCTTCTGTCTGTAAGCTGCTGCTGCCTCAGTAGCACGTACTTTGGCTGAATCCAGGGCCTGCTCACTAGGCATGGAAACATCCGGCGAAATTCCTACCCCTTCCCAGCTAGCATTGGTTACTGGATGGGTAACGGATACATCAGGAATGAAGATTTCCAACTCATCATTTAAGGGAATAATGTCGCCAGGGTTAGCTCCCCCCTTAGTGGTTTCTCCTATAAAAGTAGCACGCTTATACACTTTAAGGGGATAGGAGAATCCTTCTGCTGCCGAAAAAGTAGTTTTACTTGTGAGCACAAATAAGGGCACATCAGGCATCTTCTTCCCATTAACAAAGGCTGAAGTCATGTTAATCCTTTCCGTAAACTGATCTCCTGAACGTTTCCGAGTCTTACTCCCTATGACAGGCTCATCAAAAAAATAGCTCAACAGATAGCCCACCATATCCCCTCTGCCTCCAGAGTTATTTCTTAAGTCTATGATGATGGCATCAGAAGTAGCCAACATAGCCATGGCATAGTCCGCAAACCTCAGCCCGAAGTCTAATCCATAGAATCCTCTCAGGTCCAGATAGCCTATGTTTCCATCCAGCTTACTGACAGATTTGAAATTGGCATTATAGCGTCTGAAGTACCTCCTTTCTTCCATCCTGGAGGCCATCCACTGCTCCATTTCATCTATTTCTGCTTCAGCTGCTGGGTCCTGCTTTCTCACATTGACACTGATATGCTTATCCTTGCTGATGGCATAAATGCGAGATGATAAGGCTTCCGCAAACTGAGGGAGGTCAGTATATTGCTCAAAGTAATTCTCTTTATTGAGCTGAGTAAGATGCTCTGCCGTCCGTTGGGCTAGCTCAGGAAAGACATAATAGTCTGTTAAATACTGAGCTACTGTCTGGATGACCTTGTCCTTATAACTTTTGGTCAAAATATCTTCTTGGGTATATCCCTGACTCAGGCTCATCATCATAAGGAGTAGGACGGTACAACTCCATCTTATAAGATTACTTCTTCTCATTGTGATTACATTAAATGGTTTGGTTATGCTTAGCTGTAGGTAGGTGTGTCTCACAATTGGTGGCTAACCGCTGAAGGAAAGAAGACAGTAGGCTGATTTCTTCTTCTGTAAATTCTGTCAAGGCCATCCGCCTATAGTTCTTGACTACAGGGATAAGCTCATCTATCATTTTCTTACAAGAAGCTGTAGGGACTAAGTCTTTTTTTCTACGGTCCGCCTGATTTTCACTCCTCTTCAGGTAGCCCTTTTTTACCAGTATATCTACCATGCGGGCTACAGAGGCAAAGTCCTTAAAAACATAGGCTGAGAGGTTTACTTGGGTAGCATCAGGATGTTCTGCCAGGTTCACCAGCAGGATTAACTGATCTATGGTTATATCATGCCCAGAGAGGTTAATATGGTCTTGCGCTAGCTTACGATATCTTTTTAAGGCTTTCTCCAGGTTATAGAAAACGGTGTTTTGAGGAAGTTGAAAAGTCATTTGCTGTATTTATATGATACCAATATTATTGATATATCATATAAATTGCAAATATAAATGGCCTATTACCATCCCAATTTGGAAGAACATATGGATTCCTGCTACTTATAACTGTCTGTCTAACAGTAACTTATGCGATTAAAACTTCCCACAGTAGCAATTTTATTCTTGAGAACTTTAAAGGTGAGATATGGGAAATTTTACCATAAATTCCTGAGCTAATAGGAATATTATAAGCCATCTCCTCATGGTAAAAACATCCTTTAGGTCAGGAGGCCCAATCTAGCGCGCGGAAAAAGCTTGGGCTTATCAAGAATGAAGATATAGACTTCAGTCCTTTTAAGCTACGAAAAACTAACTAGATACTTCCTGAATGACGTATTTTCTACTCACGGGTTTACGACCATTCTAAATAGCTTTAACGATAGGATACCTCAGAAAATGTGCCGATCCATAGAAGCCTCTATGCACATTGGAGAAAGAGTATCTTGTAGAAAATTACTACTCGCTGCGTTCCCCTCAGCCCCCCACTATCTCATTCTTCACGCTACCTATTCCTTCAGCCTTTACTTCTACTACATCTCCCTTTTTCAGAAAAAGGGATTGATCTCCTTCTAACTTTATGGAGAGCTTCTTATACCTGTCAAACCCTATCAAATTAGCCAATCTGACGAGGAATCTAGGAGTGGCTAAAGCCACACCTCCAGGTGTACCCGTCAATACTATATCTCCTTTCTTAAGGGAAACATCCGGGTACTTCTGAGGGATAAAGCGTAGCATCTCCAGAGGCGTGTACATCATATCACTGGTATTCTGGGACTGCCGCTGTGTTCCATTCACGTAGGTCTCTATGTTTACACATGGAAGGCTGTTAGGAGTGGGAGCTGTAGATATCCATAGCTGCTGGCTAAGGGGTAAGAAGCCGGGAAAGCTTTTAGATACCCCCCAGTACTCGTATCGCTGAGAAGTTCCTTCTCCCAGTAAAGCAATGCTCCTGGCTGACAAATCATTAGCTACGAAAAAGCCCAGCTGAGGAATATAGCCTTCTGCTTTCAGTTCCGCTGGATTAATATCTTCTAACAACATAAAGCCTAGCTCCACTTCATAATCTAGCATAGCTGTAAGGGCATCAAACTCTGCTTCCACATGGGTTGCCACTTCCCTTTCAAAGGTACCAGCAGCTGCTATTAATTCTTTTTGACTGGGTAGGGGCACTGTGGCCCCATCATAGGTCAGGCTTTGCAGGGATTTATAAAAAATGGGCGGAATAGCAGCTGGGTCATATTCAGATGCTGTTTCTTCCAAGTGCTTAGCATAGGTAAGGCCCATTCCAAAAATTTGTCCAGGAGCGGGCAGACTATCCATAGGGAGGAAGCTTCCATCTTCCACTTTCTGACAGGTGCAGTCTGCTGGAATAGGTGTATGCGTAAGCGGTCGAAAGAGGTAGTATCCTAGGCCTGCCAATACCAGGACAAAAGCTGCGAGAATAATTTTTAGGAGGTTCATGTCATTGAAAGTAATTGAGTGAAAATACGGCTGGAATCTTGAGGGAGTTCATGAGGACGCCAGCAGATTTGTCCGTCTGGACGAATCAGTAAGAGTGGAATATCTTGAATAGGGTACTTAAAGGATTCTTCTGACTCAGTAGGATCTATATCTAACGCTTCCTCTATGTTGATGGGCCTGACTAGCGTACCTAGTTCTGGAGAATTACCTAGCTGCTGCTCCCACCACTTTTTTCCTTCCTGATTATAGAGAAGAGTAAAGCCAGTAGGAGAAAGCCATTCATGAGAGCTCATGCGTTGTCCATCACCTTTTAGCCAGAAATGCGGGAAACGAGCTCCCGGCACTAGTGAGGGGGTATAGGTACTGACTGTTTGTTCAGGCACATTTAGCTTGGGACTAGGAATAATAGCTCCTTTCTCATAGGCATACCCCAAGTCCAGCCCTATGCGGTCAAAATGCGCTATTTGGTCTTTAATGACAGCTTTAACTTTCTCATGAAGAGAAGGCTTATGCGGAATGCCTAAAATTTTCTTAGAGAGGCTTGCATAGGCTTTCTGAAGAATGGAAGTTAACCAACTGTTAGGCAGTAGCCTTACTAAGGAGCTATTTAAGATTATGGCTTGCCACTTGATAGCTTTAGGATTTAGCCCCATAGCCTGAGGTACTTCCCATATTTTGAAGTAGTTTCTGAGGCTTTCTTCACTGTTCTGCTCTATCACTGGCCTGCGTTCCTGTTCATAGGTATCTAGCAATGGTTCTCCTGCTTTACCCTGAAGAACCAAGGCTAGCTTCCAACAAAGATTCTGGACATCTCCTATCCCGGAATTCATGCCTAACCCTCCTGTGGGCGGAAAGCGGTGGGCAGCATCCCCCACCAATAAGGCCCTTCCCTTTCTGAATGTCTGCGCTATTTGGCAGGTCATTCTCCATAAGCTGATAGAATGTATATCTAACGGAATATCAGGATTCCCCAGCGCAGTGAGAATCCGCTTTTTGACTACCTCTTCCGTATACTGCTCCTTTCTTTCATGAGGGGTGAAAATAGGGAAGTGATACACCCACCTTTTCTCTATATGGTGCGCAATAAATGTCCCGGGAGCTTCCGGGTGCATGACCCAATACAGCTTGGCCGACTTTCTCAGATGCTCCCTAAGGTTTAACTCAAAATATACACTGATGAAATCATTGATCTTTTCATCTCCTATCATCTCTATCCCCAGGACCTTCCTGCTTCTACTACCTGCCCCATCTGCGCAGATTACATATTTACTGTCAATGTGTATATGCTGCTCTTCTTCAAGATGGAGAACCCTACTCCTAACTCCTTCAGCATGTTCCTCCATACCTTCCCACTGATGGGCTAATAACAGACGAGCCTGGGTACATTCCTCCAGCTTTTTTCTCATCAGCTTTTCCAGCTCAGTCTGAGATAGATTAAGGTATGGTTCAGGAGAGGCTAGGTGCTTCTCATACTTCTGGTCATTTCCTCCTTCAAGTAGATCTATTTCTCCTAGTTCGTGATTAATGGTATGTCCAAAAAGTACCCTGGAAGCATCTCTGTATGATGAGGCTTCTTCCCTTAACTCCTCCAAGGTAAAACCTAGCTGGCACAGGATTTCTATAGAGCGGGCACTCAATTCATGGGCTTTAGGATGCACTGAAATCTCGGGCTTACGTTCAAGCACTATACTGGATACTCCTAAGAGATCCAGGTAGATACCACTAAGCATACCTGCCGGTCCTCCACCAATGATGAGGACATCTGCTGTTAGCTGCGTTTCCATATCAGGTGGATAATTCAGACTCACTCAATAATGGCTCTACTTGGGTTTTTATCCATACGTAAGCTCCTATGAGGACCACTGACAAGACAGAAAACACAAATATATTTTCATCTATTCCCAGTATGTGGGTATGATACCTGTGGTCTGTAATGGCCCCTTCATACATGGGTACAAATAGGATAGCTGCCCAAAACCCAACCAGGTGTGTTGCCTGCCATAAGCAGGATAAGTAGAGATTTTCTAGCCTAAAGGGCTTCCGTATCCAGATGAAGTAGAGATTTACCAATCCAGAAAAAAACATATAGCCCAGCAGCCAAGCCAGGTGCACGCGAGCATGCCCTACCCATTCTACATTCACAAGATGAGAATGGCCAGTATCTTTAACCATAGGTCCAAAAAACTCGAAGACGCCTACAGTCAATAAAATTTTGGCGATTAGTAGATTACGTTTCATTGCTAGTATTTAATTCCGTTCCAAACAAAGGTCTTTATGTCCTCTTTTCTCTTCTGTAAAAACATCTTCATCTCATTCTCATCTCTATTCTCCTTAAACCTGATGAGGGGAGCATACAGGTAAGGCATAACGATTAGGCCATAAATATTTAGTAGGAGATTTTCTCCAGATATGGCAGATTGAATCTCATTGTTATCTCTCGCCTCTTCCAGGAGCTTGTCAAACAATGCAGGTATTTGCTCTTTCTCTATAATGCTCAGGCTAGTGATCAAGGCAGGGTTTTCATTCAGTATGTTCATAATAAAGCTGGCCAGTCCAGGCTTTTCTTCCAGCACCTCAAACAACAAATCTATCAGCTTATTTATGACTAATCTCACATTAGTTTCTTCTGAGAAGGCATCCTGTGCATGGGTCAGAAAAAAGCTAAAGCTATTTCTAAGTACCTCATGGAATAGATCCTCCTTAGTCCTGTAGTAATAGTGTAGCATGGGCCTACTCACTCCTGCTTTTTTAGCTATAAGCGTGGTCCTTGCTCCCTGAAAGCCGTTTTCATGAAATACCGTTTCAGCTGCAGAAAGAATTTTTTGCTTTGTGAGTTGATTTAACTTACCCATAAACAATAATGTTAAACAAAATTGTTTAACTTATATGAGAATTGCAAGTTTTCATCATTTCTGATTATTTCAGCCTCACTACTATGAATGCTCCTGCTTTCTACAAGACCGCTTTACACATAGGGCTATCCCTACTTTTTGTCTTCTCATGTAGGGAGATGCTCTCCCAGGAAACTCCCTCCACAGCACCTCCTAATATTATCCTGATAGTAGCGGATGACCTGGGATGGAATGATGTAGGCTACCACGGCAGTGAGATACTCACCCCTACCCTAGATAGCTTAGCTGCTGAAGGGCTGGAGCTTAACCGCTTCTATGCGCACCCTACATGCTCTCCCACCCGAGGAGCTATTATGACAGGTAAGAGCCCACTACGTCTAGGCTTATTGACTCCTTTCACTAAAAATAATCGGGAGGGATTACCGCTAAGGGAAAAGATTCTCCCAGCCTATTTGAAGGAAGTAGGCTACCAAACTCACCTCATAGGGAAGTGGCACTTGGGGCGTTTCAATAAAGCGCATTTACCTAATCAGCGAGGCTTTGACCACTTCTATGGCTACTTAACAGGAGGGATCGGCCACTTCAACCATGTACATGGCGGAGGGATAGACTGGCAAAGAAATGGTCAAACTGTTTATGAGGACGGATATGTCACCCACCTTCTCACCCAGGAAGCGGTCAAAAAAATTAAGGAACATAAAAGAGATAATCCTTTTTTCATAGAGGTCTCCTATTCTGCCCCACATCTCCCCAATGAAGCCCCTGAGCAGGCCGTGAAAAAGTATACCCATCTTCCTGATCCTGATCGACAGCTATTTGCGGCTATGGTTTCTGAAGTGGACGCAGGTGTCCGACAGATCTACGAGGCATTATTAGCTCAAGATCTTCTAAAGAATACCCTAATCTGGTTTCTGAGTGATAATGGAGGGACTAACGAAGGCATTTACCCTAGCTACCTTAAAAGGCTAGTTAGCACTTCTCATAGGATATTTGACCCTCCTTTTCCTAATAACTTTTTGGAGTTTACCAGAATAGCCATAGAAAATAGCAGTGGAGATAATGCTCCCCTTAAAAAAGGGAAAGGAAGTGTATATGAAGGAGGAATTAGGGTACCTTCCTTCATTTACGCCCCTGCTTTCTTAAAAAGTAGGAAAATAGATGATAGAATTACAGTCAATGATATTCTTCCCACTATCCTAGATATGATAGCCTATTCACCCCAGGGTGAACTAGATATAGATGGGGTAAGTCAGTGGGCCTTCCTACAAGGATGGACTGGGGCTCCAAGGGTGGATTTCATAGCACATGGAGTATTTGGGGATGAAGCATATCTTAGGGATAGCCTAAAGCTCATTATCCCGGAAGAAGGACCTCTTGAATTATATAATGTCTATCATGATCCAACAGAAACAAGAAATCTAGCTTCACTACCTGACCAAAAAGAGTGGGTATCAGCTTTACGGGATAAGGCTCACGCCTTTCCAAGAGCTGAGTCAGTGCATGACCCTATTTGGAAAATGATACTTGATCCAGACTTCTTTGGCGGAGAGGTGGATAGGGCTCCATATGCAGAGATAGTAGGCATAAATAGGAAGCCTTTTCCTTATGGGCTGGTTATGGGTATAGCCATATTGATGGGGGCAGGCTTCTTTTTGGTAAGAAGGAGAAAGACTAAAAGGGTAAGGATGGGAGGTCAAAAAAAATCGGGCTGAACCCTTAAGCTTCAGCCCGATTGTAGGTGTCTACATTTATGAGTTAGTTTGATCTGTATTTTCCATACATGAAGGTACCTTCCTGAACTTCTCCCGAGGAAAGCTGTAACCTTCCCTGTCCATGAATTCTGCCAGTATTGAATTCTCCCTCATATACGCTTCCATCTGCATAGGCAAATATACCGGAACCGTGACGTTTATCTAAGTGCCATTCTCCATTATATTTACTGCCATCACTGTAGGCGTAAACCCCTCTTCCATGTTTTCTTCCATTCAGCCAATTCCCCTCGTACACATCGTTATTGCTGTAGATCAGCTTTCCATATCCATTATACAGGCCAGCTTTGAATTCTCCTATATACACTGAGCCTGTAGGCGTGCTAAGCTTTCCTTTCCCCTCCATTCTCCCACTATTCCAGTTTCCTTCGTAGATAATGCCATTAGCAAACTGCATGCGGCCGTATCCATGTTTTCTCCCTTCTCTCCACTCACCATTGTAATTATCTCCTTTAACCGTAGTCATTTTCCCACGGCCATTTCGTTGATTATTTACAAAATCACCCTCGTATACATCTCCATTAGGATAATAGTAAAGTGCTTTTCCAAACACCTTTCCGTTAGTCCATACCCCAGCTATGGTAGTGCCATTGGGATATCTTAGGGTTCCTTCCCCATTCTGTTTATCATTAGCCCAGCTTCCTTTATATACTCCCCCATCCCTGAAGGTAAGAATTCCAAAGCCATGCATTCTTCCTCTTTGGTAATCTCCTTCATATCTATCACCATTACGGTACACGTAAACTCCTTTTCCGTGCATAGCATCTCTAGCCCAGTATCCTTCATACTGATCACCAGTAGCCATTTTATATGTTCCGTAACCGTGACGTTTGGCCGATCTCCATTCTCCTTTGTAGAGATCTCCATTAGGGTATGAGTACACACCTTTTCCAGTATCACAATCTCCCTTAATACACTGAGATTGGACTGCGTTAGGCAGTATCAGAAACAGGCAAGTGATAGAAGCTAAGGCAGCATTAAGAAATATTGACTTATTGCGCATTGAGAGCAACGGTATTAGCCTTATAAAGGTATGGATAGTCTTTACCGTGTGCATATGTGTCTATGCCGAAATCTTACACATGTAAAACGAGCGCCAATCAGGAATCACAAGACAAGTACCTAATTCAACATATTTACGGAAGGGAAATGTAGTACACAGGATAGTATGAATGCAGCGTAATTTTTTTCTATAATCTTCCGTCTTTAATCTTGAAATACAGCAGATAATGAGCGATAAAAAATAATAAAATCCAAAAATCGGATAATTAACTTTCCCTAATTCGAAGAGCTGGCTTCAAATATACCTAATTATCCTGAAAAAGCTAGGAGTTGCTACAATGTCCTATTCTGAAAATGCCAAGTAGTGGAGTAAATAAGAGAGCTTGCAGGATTTATTTGTTCTTTAGCGGAAAATGAATTTTCATGTATCCCCTAAGGCCTCCTTTTACGTAAGCATTAATAAACCTGACAAAGCTTAAAAGAACATGGAATTTGCTGATTCAATCCAAACCACCTATGTGAACTACGTGCTGGAAAATGGAAATAGACCCCCTTCTGTAGCCGCTTTTGTAGCTCAGCAGGATATGACTGAAAAAGATTTTTATGAGAAATATGCTTCTTTTTCCGTA
>JBCCLI010000239.1:0-9760 GCA_039026975.1 Bacteroidota bacterium
GAAATGGTATATGCCCAGGTATTCTCCATCCACAAAGCCCCAGATAAGGGCTACAATGGGCATGAGATAGGCTACTGCCGAGCCAAAGACGGCACTGGTCTCCTGAATCAGCTTATAGAAGAGAATGAGGGCCAGCATGGTACTCATAAAGGATAAGAGGGTAAGGTATCCAAAAGCGATCAATCCTTCTTCTGTTTGGATAATAGTTGGGATTTCACTCAGAAGGATATATCCTATCAAGGGAACAGTGCACAGGAAGAAGGAAATAGCTGTCAGCTTAATACTATTCACATGCTGGAAGTGCTTTTTCACATAGTTCATGTTAAAGGCATAAGAGAAAGTAGCTATGATGATAAAGCCGGCATACCAATGATTGCTACTTGCTCGCTGATCTTCTCCTAGTAATATCAGTAGTAGGACTCCGATAAATCCTACTGCTATTCCCAGAATTTGTGCTTTACTGACCTTAATCTGGAAGAAGAAAAAGCCTATCAGCATAGTGAAAATAGGTGCTATAGAATTAACGATCCCTGCCACACTACTAGAAACCTGGGTTTGGGCTAAGGCAAAAAAGAAGACGGGAATAGCATTACCCGTCAGCCCTACCTGGAAATACATGAGTATATCTTTCCTTGAGAGCTTACTTAGGTAGGTGATGACTAGCGGAATGAAGCCTACGCCTGCTATGGCTATTCGTAAGCTGGCTACCTGCAAGGGGGAATAGGCCAGTAGGCCTTTCTTAATCAGGATAAATGAGGTCCCCCAAATTGAGCTCAACAATATCAGAATCAGGAAGTGCCTGATCTTCACCTTCTTTTCGGCAGTCATTAGCAAGTACCCTTTGTATTACCCCTGTTTTCAGTTTTTACTGTCCATCTCCTGGGGCCTTCAAAGGTATCAGGAAGTTTATAGATAAGGAAATCCAGGATGGTATATTCTGATCCTCAGGCCTTTCTTGGCTGTAATTGGATTTTGATTGCTAGACTAAGATTTTTTCATGGGAAGGCCAGCGTAGAATATGAGAGGGACTTTCCAACACTCATCATTCCCCACTCCGCTTTACTTCCCTGTATCCACAATCCAGTTTTCAGGATCTTCAAAGGAGTCCGGGATTTTATAGATGAGGAAGTTGAGAATGGTTTCTCCTGAACGTCTGTCTGTCCTGACAGATCCTATTCTCTCGTTAATACTTATCTGGTCTCCCTTATTGACGTAGCTTAGCTCCAAGTTAGCGTACACAGAGCGATAATCTCCATGTTCCACGATTACAGCATATCCTGATAAAGGAATTTTCTGCACCGCGGTGACGGTACCATCATAAATACACCTTACTTCCTGTCCTTTGGGTGTGCGTATATAAATGCCATCATTAGTGATTCTATTACCGTAAGAATCTTCTGTCTCCCCAAATTTTCCTACAATGATTCCTTTGTTTGAAGGGACGGGCCAGGAATGAAAGCCCTTATTCCGGTAAAAGGAAGCTGCATAGTTTTTATCCTTAATGACTGCTAAGCCTTGGGTAGAAGCTTCTGCTACCCCTATCATTTTCTTTAAGGATTTACGCTGACCCTCTAGTAGTTTCTTGAAATTATTTTCCTCTTTTTTCAGCATGTTATATACTGACTGCTGTTTTTTCTCAGACACTTCCAGACGGGCCATTTCTTCCCTTTTACCAGCTATCAGATTTTTAGCTCTGGTGATGCTTTCCTGCAATTCTATTTGCTTATCAGAAAGAAACTGTTGGGAGGCCCTAATCAGGCTGAGCTGGTCTTTTCTGAACTGGCTAAACTGCTGGAAGTACAAGGCCCTGTAGTAGGCCTCAGACAGACTACTGGCACTAAGGACGGACAACCAAAAATTATCGCTATCCATAGACTTATAAGTAAGCCTAACGGTTTTCCCATAATTAGCAACAATGGTATCTATGTCATTTTCCATCTCCTCAATGATCTCACTTAGCTCAGTAATTTCCTGAGAATTACTAGCTATTTCGCTATTTAGTTGATTGAGAAGCTGCCTTCTGAGCCTTATTTGTTTGGAAAGGATATTAAGCTCAAACTCAGTTTTTTGCGTTTGACCTTCTGTTTCTCTTAATAGCTGATCTGTCAAGGAGATCTGTTCCTTGAGCTTATTTTGTAAGGATTCCGGTTTTTCTGTTTGGCTAAGGATAGGTAAAGTGAAGAAGCAAGCGACAATGAATGTGCTAACTCTTTTCATATCATTCTGGGTATACCTTTTTGTAAGAAGATGGAATTCTGAACTTAGTTGATAGTTGTGAAGGGTTTACCTCCATTTTACTATGCGCAAAAGTGATAATGGCATCAGAAGGACTTAGTACCTCTATCTTTCCACCTTCTGGTGCTTGTATGCCTAGCATAGAAGAAAAGTCTCTGTAGTTAATTTTAGAATGTAAATCTTTCAAGGGATTTTTTGCTTCTAGTGATATCAACTTGGCCTGATCAGGATTTATTTGATATAGCAACTCATTTCCCGCCACCATACTTTCATACAAGTAAGTATCTCCAAGCGTCTTGGGACTAAGCTGTTCTTTTTCTGCTAGTAGGACCATATTTCCTAGAATGACATCCTGCAGCATTTTGATGGAAGCGTCAAAGCCTATATAGCCTGAGATAGGAGAAAGATCACTAATGGTAGCTATTTTTTGGGTTTTATCCAGGAAGTAGGCTGAGTCTGGAGTGATGAGCACACGTAATACCTCCACTCCTAAAATGACAGATACTCTCATCCAAATCAGGCTATCCGAGATCATGTTAATGCGGTAATTTGCATTAACCTTTAATCCGCTTTCCGGCAGCTTGATATTAGCCTTTCCTACTAAACTAATGGTTTCAAATTCGAGTTGCTGGTCCAGCGTTTCCGTGAGGGTTTTCTGAAAAGCCGTTTCATCAGCATTTACCTCTTCAACTACCTTTTTACGTGATTTACAGGATACTATCAGTAGACTCCCTATCAGCACTACCCAAATAAGATTCCATTTCATAGAGAAGGATAAGAGTATTCACATTTGGAACGCAAAATCTATGCAAAAAAGTGGGTAATCTTATCTCTATTGACAGAAAACTTAGGGATTCTAGGGGGAAATTATTTGATCATCTTACGATCTATATCAAATTTTCTTCCTTTTTGGATGGAGAGATTCCACTTTTCTACGGCTTCATCTGTTCTCCCTAAGGCGTGGAGAATATCCCCGTAGTGTTCATACATAATTCCATTTCCTCCGGTACGGGTAGCCTTTTCTATCCAGTCAAGCGCTTTTTTATAAGAAGACTGCTGGTAATAGATCCATGCTTGTGTATGCTGGATGGTAGCGGCTTCCGGAAAGATGGATAAGGCCCTTTTAATCATAGAACTAGCCTCTCCCAGGTCTTTACCCTGTTCTGCTAAGGCGTAAGCATAAGCATTTAAGGTGTAGGGATCTTCAGGATTGATAGCCAGAGCCTTGTCCAAGATCTCCTGGGACTTAGAAAAATTCCCCTGCATATTATATACCCTGCTCAATTCTTGATAGGCCCTTCCCTTCAGCTGATCAGAAGAAGTACTTAGCTTGATCACCTTCTTAAAGGCATACTCAGCTTCTTCAAAGGACCCTTTCTCTAAGCTGGCGATCCCATAGTACAGCAGAAATTCCTCATTATTGGGATAGTAAGATAATGCGTCCTCTGCATCTGTGTAAAGCTGCGGATACTTCTCATTTTGGAAAGAGCTGTACATAACTTTTAGCCATAAGTCAGGCCTGGCAGGCTGAATAGTAAGAGACGCTTTATAGTAATAGTGAGAAGAATCCATGTCTCCGTTGAGGGCGAAGATATCTCCACGAATTTCTAAAGGACCGGCATCTTCAGGATGAAAATCTGCGAGAATGCCAGATAGCATATTCACTCTATCTAGCAGCGTGGGATCAGATTGTGAGAATGACAGTAGTCCTTTGATGATTTTTACTTTGCCGTCTGCGGGGATAGAAGGGTTTCTAAATGCCCGGAAGAGATATTTATCTGAAGATTCTATATCATCGACGTTCTTGTAATAGTCTGCTAAAGTTAGCAGGGCAAATCCGTTATCTGGTTCTATTTCCAGGAGTCCTTCCAGACTTTTAACAGCTTCATCTGATCTGCCCATAGCCGTCAGGGCATCAAACTTCATTTGATAAAAAACGGGATTTTCATCATTTAGACCGAGAAGACGTTCTGCCGCAGACAGGGCTTCTGCTGGCTTATTGGCTTGGGTGAAGATTTTGTATTTTTGCCTTAATACTATTTCAGATGGCCCGTGTACTTTCTCAATAGCTAATAGGGTCTTGATAGCTTTATCTTCCTGGTCTTGTCTGGCATATAGTTCTACCAGATATAGCTTCTCTCTTACCTCTTCTTTAAAATTCTTTACTATTTCTTCCTGTAGCTTGAGCGCCTGAGAGAAGTTTCCCCTCAGCTCATAGGACTGTCTTAGGGTAGTGTAGTACCAAAGATTCTCAGGAGCCAGGGAAATAGCTTTTTTCCCAAATGCTACAGCCTCTTCATAATTTCGTAACTCTACTGATAGCTTAGCTATATGATACATGGAAGCGTGCTGCTTGGGATCCATTTCCAGCACTTCTTTAAACAGGCCTATGGCTGCCTGATAATCACCTCTGATCATGTGGGTACACGCATCAATGTAGAGGTTGTCAAGCTTGATGGTATTTTGGGAGGAGCCACTAAACTGGGCACTTACCCATCCTGTACTTAGTGTCAGTAAGAGTAGGAAAGAAATATATCTGGAAATGATCATAGACCGAAATAATTCAGCGTGAATACCCAAAAGCTGATAAGTAATATACTAACTATCGTGGAGTTTATTTGGCTTTGGCAATCGCATTGTTACATATGCCAGAAAATTTGTCTGAAAGAAAGAGAACATCTTAAATACCTGTATGTCCGAATCCACCCTGTCCTCTTTCAGTGTCAGAAAGCACTTCTACTTCTTCCCAAATCATCTGTTCATGTTTCCCTATGACCATCTGAGCTATTCTCTCTCCTTTTTTGATATCAAATGGGTCATTACTCAGGTTTACCATAATTACCTTGACTTCTCCTCTGTAATCTGCGTCTATAGTTCCGGGAGAATTCAATAGGGTGATTCCATGTTTAATGGCCAGCCCGCTTCTAGGCCTAACTTGTGCTTCATATCCTATGGGAAGCTCAATAAACAAACCAGTGGGAACCAGTGCTCTCTCTAAGGGCTTTAGCGTAATGGTCTCCTCATTATTAGCGTGTATATCTACACCTGCTGAGGCAGGGGTGGCATAAGTAGGGAGCGGATTATCAGACGTATTGATGACTTTGATGGTGAGCATGTTGTATTAGTTTAGCCCCAAACATACAACAAGGCGCTGCGTTTTCCCATCTATTAAGGGATCAATTTAGCCCTTCAATCTGTTCAGCCAAGCTAAAATCCTTATCTGTAAGGCCACCAGCATCATGTGTACTTAGCCTGATGTTTACCGTGTGGTAGACATTAGACCATTCAGGATGATGGTCAGCTTTTTCTGCCAGAATAGCTACCTGAGCCATGAAGCCAAATGCCTGAACAAAATCTTTAAACGTAAATGTCTTTTGAATCCCTTTATTCTCAAAGGACCATCCTGATAAGGAGCTTAACTTTGGGAGCGCATCTGCTTCCGAATATACCTTCATAGCTTACAAGAAATTAGAAGTTTTACCTCACATAAGAGTAACTTCTGATCACGTTTTTCGTTTCTTTTTTCTCGCAGCTGGGAACAGAATATTATTTAGAATTAGCCTGTAACCTGGAGAATGTGGGTGTAAAGACAGGTCTGTAGGATCTTCTCCTACCAGATGCTGGTAGTCTTCTGGATCATGACCACCATAAAAAGTCCACATCCCTTTTCCAGAATTACCGTGAATGTATCTGGCCTCACCATAGGCTTTTAATTCTCCCATGACAAGTACATCCGTTTTGAGAATGGATTTTCTAAAGGCGGTAGTCTGTCCCATGAACCCCTTTACTGTACGGGTATGGTTTTGGCAAAGCATAGTAGGTACGGGGTCCCATTTGGCAGAGAACTCAAACAGGGTGAAGTAGTCCATGTGCTCAGGAACCCTTCTTCCCACATTGGAATCTATGTTGGAAAACTCATATTTAAAGGGATTCATTTCCAGCTTAAAATTCTCAAAGGCCAGGGTGTGCTGGTAGTGAAGTTTCCTATTAGCATCAGGATCTTTAGGATCACCGTCATACATATAGTCGCAAATATCTATGCCTTCAGCCGCTATAGCTATATCATAGGTATCTGTAGCAGAACACATGGCGAAGAGGAAACCTCCGCCTTCTAAATATCTCTGGATAAACTTGGCTACTGCCAGCTTCATCTGGCTTACCTTCTTAAAGCCGTAGATCTTGGCCACATTTTCCTGTGATTTTACCTCGTCCTGGTACCACTGTTGGTTTTTGGAGAATTTATAAAACTTACCGTATTGTCCGGTGAAGTCTTCATGGTGGAGGTGAAGCCAGTCGTAGTCTGATAACTTTCCATCTAGTACGTCGGGATCATACACCACTTCATAGGGAATTTCCGCATAGGTGAGAGCCAGGGTAACCGCGTCATCCCATGGCTGTTTATTTTTAGGAGAATACACAGCTACTTTAGGTGCCTTTTCCAGCTTGACTGCATCCATGTTTACTCCCTCAGAGGTAACGTAAGACAGGATCTCACTGGACTTACCGTCAGAAATTTTTTCATATCCCACGCCACGTATCTGCATTTCCTGCTCAAAGGTAGGCGTATACCTGAACATAAAACTGCCCCCTCTGTAGTTGAGGAGCCATTCTACTTCTACTTGGTATTCTAATACCCAGAAAGCTATCCCATAAGCTTTTAGGTGGTCAGACTGAGACTGATCCATATGGACCAATAAGAAATCAGCCTTCGCGCAGGTAAAGGAAAGGCACAAGAAAAAAGCTAACAAACATTTTTGCATACCAGATAACATTAGGAATGGTGCGGCGGGTTGGGTCAGCAAGTAGGTATGTGAATCACGAGGTCCTATCCCCAACTAAGTGTGTACTTTCACTTAACGCAGAAACTGCCTCTAAGTTTTTCATAATATAAGCAGAAAAGTGGTATGCTAAAATAAGAATGCTCACGTCTTGCGCTTTTTCTTGCGTGCGGCTGGAAAAAGGATATTATTTAGGATCAGTCGGTAGCCTGGAGAATTAGGATGAAGAGAAAGGTCAGTAGGATCTTCTCCTACAAAGTGTCTGTAGTCCTCTGGATCATGTCCTCCATAGTAGGTCCACATCCCCTTCCCCATATTTCCATGTATGTATCTCGCCTCTCCATAGGCCTTTAATTCTCCCATGATAGTCACATCCTTTTTGATGATGCTGGATCGGAAAGAGGTGGTCTGACCCATAAATCCTTTCACCGTTCTGGTATGGTTTTGAGTAAGCATAGAAGGAACAGGGTCCCATTTAGCGGAAAATTCAAATAAGGAGAAATAGTCCATATGCTCCGGTACCCGTCTGCCCATGTTGGCATCTATGTTAGAGAACTCATACTGGAAAGGGTTCATGACCAGCCTGAAATTTTCAAAGGCTAATGTTTGCTCAAAGTCCAGCTTATCTTCTGCATGAGGGTCCATGGGGTCTCCATCAAACATATGTTCACAAATGTCTGTATTGTGGGCCGCCAGGGCTATCTCATAGGTATCGGTGGCAGAGCACATAGCAAAGAGAAACCCCCCATCTACACAAAATTTTCTTATCTCCTGCGTTACCGCTAGTTTCATCTTGCTCACCTTAGTGAATCCATAGATTTTAGCAGTAGCTTCCTGGCTTTTTACCTCATCCTGGTACCAGGCTGCATTCTTATAGGACTGATAGAACTTTCCGTACTGCCCGGTAAAATCTTCATGGTGTAAATGAAGCCAATCATAGTCAGATAGTTTTCCGTCTAGTACCTCTGGATCATACACTACCTCATAAGGTATTTCAGCATATGTAAGTGCTAAGGTTACCGCATCATCCCAGGGCTGCTTACTTTTAGGGGAGTACACCGCAATTTTAGGAGCCTTCTCCAGCTTGACTGCATCAGTGTTAGAATCGTTTGAAGTTATTGAAGCTATGATGCTGGTAGCCTTTCCATCGGAAATTTTCTCATAGGTAATCCCTCTTATCTGTAGCTCCTGCTCAAAGGTAGATGCATACCTGCACATGAAGCTGCCTCCTCTGTAATTAAGCAGCCATTCTACTTCTACCTGATGTTCTAATATCCAAAAAGCTAACCCATAAGCTTTTAGGTGGTCTGACTGGGCGTTATCCATGGGTACCAGCAGGTGATCTGCCTTGCCTATCTGAAATAGCACGCATAGAATCAGCAGGCTTATTCCTTTTCTAATCATATCAGTCTCGTTACATCATAATAAATAGGTGGGTAGATGTAGCATATAGCGTTCACTATATAGAGAATACCTGTAGGTTGGCAGAGTGAATGTGGGGACAATTATGACCTATGTGAGATTTATCCTAATAAGTTTTCTATTTTGTGCATATGAATATTCTCCAGTTTTTCTCAGAGGGATTGCAGTTTGCTTGGGGGGCTATTAGCAGTAACCGTACTCGGTCATTTCTGACTATGTTAGGAGTGGCAACAGGGATTTTTGCCATTAGTAGCATCCTTACCCTGGTAAGTTCCATGAAATCTTCCATCACAGAAAATCTCGCTTCTTTGGGCAATACCACCCTTTTTGTCCACAACTGGCCCTGGACAGATAATGGAGAAGACTGGTATCAGTATGTCAACAGGCCCAAAGTAAGCTTCCGAGATTTTCAGAAGCTTAAGCAAGGGCTAAAAGGAGTAGACGCAGTAGGTTATCAGGCAAAAGTAAGTGGGCAGGAAGCTAAGTATAAAGCAGAGGGGATAAGTAGTGTGGAGGTAGTGGGGATCACAGATCAGATGGAAAGGTTTGGTGGTTTTAATCTGTCATCTGGAAGATCTTTTTCTCCCGTGGAGTATCAGTTGGGCTCTTATACGTGTATCATAGGCTATGAAATTAAAGAGGGCCTTTTCCCTGATACAGAAGCCGTGGGAAAATATATCCGTATTGGGGGCAAGAGGTGGTTAGTGATAGGCGTGAAAGAAAAGGTAGGAGTACCCCTGGGCGGACCTGATGATGATGATATTAGCGTACCTTATAAGTCGGTGGCCAGGGCTTTTAACCTGAACAATAGACGGGTGGACAAGCTGGCTATGATCAAGATTTCTGATTACAAGCAGTTGGAGTATATAGAGAGTGAGATAACAGGTATTATGCGTGCTTCTCATGGACTGAAACCTTCTACCAAGGATGATTTCTCCATTAATAAGCAAGAATCCATTATGAATGCCATTAATGGATTCTTCGGTGTGTTAGAAATAGGGGGCGTGGTAGTAAGTCTTTTCAGTGTGTTAATAGGAGGGTTTAGTATAGGTAATATCATGTATATTTCTGTTAGAGAAAGAACTAATGAAATAGGTATCCAAAAGTCCCTGGGAGCTACAAAATCCTTTATTCTCTATCAGTTTATGACTGAATCAGTGATCATCTGTCTGCTGGGGGGAGTCATAGGACTAATAGGGGTGTTTGGGGTTACGGCTATTGTCCAATTTCTTATTACTCAGAATGAGCTCCCATTCAATGTATTTGTTACAAGTAAGGATATAGGAATTGCGTTAGGACTATCAGGGATTATAGGTGTAGTTTCC
>JBCCLI010000240.1:0-9728 GCA_039026975.1 Bacteroidota bacterium
ACCTGGATATTAAAAGGACAGACAGTTTGATGGGAGCGGGGATGAGGGCTTTTCAACGTAATCCAGACTTGGAGGTGATGGCTGCCTACCAGACTTACTTGAAACAGGACAAGGCTTTCTGGTTTGAATATATAGGCCTTGCAGATAGGTTTGGAGAGGATACACCTGAGGAGGTACAAGACTCTTTAATCGCTGTAAACATAGGAGGCCTTATTGCTGATCCACGTCTCTTGGAGCTCATGGACTCTGTGGTAAAGGTTTTTCCTGAAGGGTACGACTTTGAAGTAGCCATAAGTCCAGTCCTAAAACGATTTACCCTTATCTTTCCTGAAGTAGGGCTCCCTGCTTTTAGAACCCATGTGAATGGCTATATACCTGATGCTGATCTTAGCTATGTAGATCAGATTGTAAGTGTGCCTGGCTACATCAGTTTTGGGCTGCATTACTTTCTGGGAGAAACCTTTTCCTTCTACCCTCCTACTATCCCTCAATTTGTGAAAAGACGCTTTCAGCCTGATTATATGGAAGTAGTCCTAGCCAAAGAAATAGCTGAACAGGTGGTAGGCCCTATAGATTTTCGTCAGAACAGAGCCCTCCTTGATAATATGGTCCACACCGGTATAAAGCAGTACTTGGTAGGAGAACTCATCCCCCATCAGCCTGACTCAGTGAAACTTTTCTATACTACCTCTCAAATGGAATGGGCCGAGTATTATGAACAGGCTGTCTATAAAGAGATAATAGATGTATTATATGATTCTGATTTTAAACTCCAGCAAGAGTACCTGGGAGAAAAACCCTACACCACAAGTTTATCCATGGAGTCGGCTCCCAGATTAGGCCAGTTCACAGGTTGGAAAATTGTGGAGAGCTACATGAAAAATCACCCCGAGGTCAGCGTGGCAGATCTGTGTGCCATGACAGATTATCAGCTGATATTTAGAGAGTCGAGGTACAAACCCTAGGGTAGGGGGCTGCGAGATCTAGGTAAAACCGCAAGACCCTGCGGCTCTACCAAGGCTACCAAAATATTTTGTATCTCTATTTTTGGTTCCAAAATACTTTTTGCATATTTGCATTCCGTTGAAAAGAAGGATATTATGTCTAAGAAATTTACCACCAAGAAATTAAGGCTGAGATCACGCGCTGAAAAGAGGCGCTGGAGCCTAAAGACGAATCCAAGGGTGAAGGGATTCAAGGCGAGCATAGAGCAGCAAAATTTGGATGTTATTCGTAGTCTGGAAGAAAAAGTGAAGGCTGCTACTACCTAAGGCTAAATGTTCATTAATTATATATGGCTCTCTTTTTAAGAGAGCCTTTTTTGATTACTTCAGGGGGGAGAATTTGCGTATTTATGTTTACTCACTAAAAGCGTTATGCACTACCTTTCACAACTCCTCCAGCTCTTTTGTACCTTTTTCCTCTGCATAGCCTGTTTTTTTCAATCCTTCTCACAAGATTACCCTTACGTGTATCAGACGTTTAGAGGGACGCGCATAGTGAATGGACACTCTGTAGAGGTCAATGATCAGGGGGCGCTTACCTTCTGGATTTCCCACCGTTTTGGTCCCTTAAGTCAGGGAGCAGAAGGCTTAATAGGATTAGATCAGGCTACTATCCGGCTAGGCTTGGATTATGGCGTAACTGACTGGCTGATGGTAGGCCTAGGAAGAAGTGGATTGCAGCGAACCTACGATACCTTTGCCAAAGCTAGAGTGCTCCGGCAGGGTAGGGAAGGGGGATGGCCTATTTCTGTTACCTGGTTGTCTACTGCGGCCGTGAGCACCCTAAATTCAGAAGGGATAGACTTCTCAGACAGGGTTACCTATACCCACCAGCTACTGATAGCCAGAAAATTTGGAGAGGCTTTTTCGCTCCAACTCATGCCTACCCTTCTACACAGAAACCTCGCGGCAGTGGATGAAAAAAATGATATTTACGCCCTGGGCATAGCCCCCAGAATTCAGCTGAATAAAATGCTGGCCATTACGGCAGAATATTACCTCCATCTTAGTGACGGCTTGGCCACAGATCCTGCCGATGGTTTCTCCCTGGCAGTAGAAATAGATACTAAGGGCCATGTGTTCCAGCTAAGCCTCAGCAATGCCAGGGGCATGATAGAGCGTTTCTTCATTACAGAAACAGAGGGAAGCTGGGATAGTCTTGATAATATCCACCTGGGGTTTAATATCACCCGAGATTTCCGCATAGGGAAAAGAAAGAGGTATTAGCCCAGTCAGGTTTAACATTCTTTGAAGCCTGGGTTCTAGTCGACTTAGGGTGGAAATAATCTTTTTTCTGGAGGTAGGTATTAACAAAACCTACTTAAATAGGCTGGTAAATATACTTCATAAGTTCAAAGCTTTTTTTATTTTAGGACAGATTGAATTAGCTACTATCCTCAATTTAGGCTCACACTATGTTGCTAACTGTTCTCGAATTTTTCCAAGGTACAGGTAAATTTTTACAAGAATCATGGGATCCTATTCAGGCTAATGTCCTTGTAGTGAGCTTAGTATCCTTTTTTGTAGGATTTGTCCTTCTACATCTTCATGATGAGGTAGTCTTATCATCTAGTATCTCCAAAAGCCTGCTATCATTTTTAATGATTACCACCTTTATTCTAGCCTGGGGGGCAGTAGCTGTTTTTCTCTTGAGAATATTTTTTCCATCCTGGTTAGGAAGACCTGTTTCTGTCAGTTTATCCACCATGATCGTGGACCTAACTTTCTTTCAAAAAACCTTCCTTATTCTTCTCATTTCTCTTACAGTCTTGTTTGTCATCATTTCTAGTACGAGTATAGCCATGAGAGTGGCTAAGGCTATTTTATCTAGAATACCTTCTCTACATAAAGGTTTAATAGGTGAAAAAGTTCCTTCGCCTAAGTCAGAGGTTGACAAATTAAAGTTAGTTCGCCTTCTCATAGAACATGCTAGAACGGAACAGGCCCTTAGTGTTTTGAGCGAATTAGGAAAAGAGCTAGGTGATCAGGTATTTATGGACAGTGTTTCAAAGGTCAAGGCTAGATACAAAAGCTATCTCTTGGAAAAAGTAAGTGGTCCTCCTAATGACAGTCAGAGGGTAGAACTAAACAATATTAGAGAAGCTATCATTACTCTTTGTGGGCAATACGAGGAAGCGAAGGAAATCACATTAGCTTTAGGATGAAAACCAGGATAGCCTGATCTTCAGTATTTCAAATCGCGAACATGATCGCAATATTGGATTAACATCAAAAAGTTTTTTAGATCACCTATTCTCTTAGGTTTTTGAAGATATCCTTTACTTTCTTGATGAGCCTACTTTCAAATTCTGGGTCAATTAAAAATTTAGGTTCTATCGCAATAGAATACTCAAGGTATTTTGATTGAGGAAAATCGGAGGGGATTTCTTTCCTATTCTGGCAGAGGGCGATAATCGGTTTCCCTAGTACAAGGGCCATACCAAACTCTAAATATACATTTGGCCGGCTATCAGAAAAATCCACAATCACAGCCTCACATTTATTTAGCATACTCCAAATAGATTTCATGACTATTTGAGAGTCTTCTTTACTGGCATGATAGCAAGTAAATCCTTCTCTAGTAAGGTATTTCTCTATTTCTTTGTAAACATTGTCCTTATAGTTCCAGGCTTGAATGACGAAAATGGAGTTTCTTTCAATTGGCTCACTCACTTCGGGTAAGAATAGCTTATTAGGCTTAACAATGATTTCCCCAGGTTTCAGCTCTATCCCTTGAGGTTTTTTAGTTTCAGACATGGGTTCTAGTTCAGTCTTTAAGAGTTGGTTGGCTTTTATGATTCCTCCACTTTTTGATTTCAAATATCTTTCGAGGTTGTTAGATAGATATTGGTTTTTTGAGTCAATATTTACTAATTCAAAAGTTAGGGGGAATTTAGCAAATGGCCCTCTCTCCTTGATCATTTTATTTTTGATTTTAGCACTGGCCACAAGTATTTCCTTATCACTTACTAAATGGACAATATCCCCACTTCTCAAACTATTATAATGGGCCAGATTTTCTTTTGACCTTTTAAGGCCCCACATCTGTTCCTTAATTCCTAAGCTTATGTTTTTCTTAGTAGCAACCAGATAATATTCATCTGCCATTTTGATCTCTTCCTTTTTATATGTCTTCCTGATGTTCAGCCAACGAATGGCTTCAGCTTTATCAATTTCAAGGATCTTTATAGATAGTTTGAATTGATTTTTCGGAAGGGTAAAATCAATATTTTTTTTCGACTTTTCATGGAAGTATATGAATAAATCTTTTCCATAGTCTGTGCCTTCTATATTCTCTTGATCTACTTTATCTACTTCAATTATGCCACATAGTCTTCCATTTTTGTTGCTAAACAAGAAGATCACATCTTTCTTTTTGATAAGAAAGTAGGTTCCCCTATACGGAACAAATTCTGCTGTTTCCTTTAACACCTTGCTTTGGAGGGCCTCAAAAATTATATTTTCATCTTCAAATAGTCGGTAATAAGAAATCTCCTTTCTTTTATCGAGGAAAACTCGTACCTCTTTTTTATCTATTTCTTCCTCATTTTCTTTGAATAAATACCGATAATAAAAGAAAGAGTCTGTTTTAGTTCTAGGGATTACAGCACTCATATTAAACGTTGGGGCATGGGGATGATAGTCAAACGAGAGTGCCTGTATGGTACTGTATTGCCTATTATATATTAGGGCTGGAGCTATTTTCTCAAATAGGATTTTAAGTAAGTAATAATGATACTTGAAATATTTTGGAGGAGAATAAATTCTTTTAATGACAATAGAATTTCTTCGAACAATATCCAAGACTCCTTTAAAGGTCCTCCTCTCCTCACTATGTTCTCTGTTAACACAGTTAGCTTTATCAAATGTGAGGGCAGCTACATCTTCATCCTGATAAGAAAGAATTAAGCCCATATAATAGAAAGCATAACCAAAAGGGTGGTCCCGTGATAATTTTTTTATAAAATGGAAATCTTCAGCTGTATTAGCCAGGCGGACTTTGTAATCCCCTTCTTTTAGGAAGATTTGATATTTAGATTTAGGAAAAGAAATCTTCTGTCCTTGTGGGAACTCTTCTGATTTTCTTAGGATATAGCTGAGACCATCTTCCCTAATCTCCTGAAAATTACGGGTATCATCGAACGGGGAATCATTACTGTAAGTATTACAGATCTCTTTAAACTCTAGTACAAGAGGTTCAGGAGCTGAAAGATATAGTCTCTTACTGACTAACTTTAGCACCTTGAACTCTAATAACCCTACATATTCAGTCTGAAGAATAATCAGGTCATTCTCATACAGAAATGTCCAAAAATTTCGTGCTTCATCAGTAAACTTAGTTTCTAAAAGTATAATCTTATCATAGGAGAATGCCTCACTGTTTACATAGAAAATTCTTGAAGTTACTGGAATTTGAATACTAAGATTTTTATACATGTGGCTGGAAATATCCTAAAGAAGCAGGGAACGTGAGAATATCCTTCTACTTATATACAAATGTTAATATAAGGACATTAAATTTTTTAAGCTATATGTTTTTTGAAAAAGTATCATGGAGAATACTTTTTTTACATCCGAAAAAAATAACTATTTGGATTTTATGGGATTAGTGCTTGCTAAAAATAGGTTATTCCACTAGCATAGATGTAGGTATACAAGAAAAGTAGTAAGAATTAGACTGAGGTTTATTCACTCAGCAGGAGATTTCCTTTTTTGAAGAAAGATAGTGTCCTTTATCCCCTCCGCATAACCAAGCACATGATTCCGTAAAACGATAGAGATTTCCTCAAATTAAGGATGAATAAAGATAAAAGAAAGATTCTCACTAGCTCCAGTAATCTCATTGAACTGGAAACTTCCCAATCGGTCTATTGGTCCTAATGGCTCATCCTCCCTCTTTGACTCTAGCTAAATAACTGCTCCCCCAATGGGGTATAGAGTATCCGCGTCTAGTACAAGGCCATCCGCCTGAAAATGGCAGTTACAGGAAAATAGCAAGAAAAGAGTAAGCAGAAGGAAAGGGTAAGCTTGAATAGAATGGGGGATACATGTTCTTATTAGATCGCTTCCTGCTCTACGTAGGCCCGTAGATCCTCCACTTGTTGGTGGCTCATGCGTTCCAGGGTGTAGTGGGGCATATAGGGTTTGTGGCCTTTTTCTGCTTTGGTCCCGTACCTAATGATGTTGTAGAGGTTGTAATAGGTGTCTTTACTAATGTTGCGCTTAAATTTGCGGAAGGTAAACTTGCTTTCATCCAGTACTACTTCTGACACCCCCTTGGGATAGTGGCAGGCCTGACAACTTCTCCTATATAGTTGGGCGCCTTTTCTGACATCTCCATCTACTCCATATCCTACAATCTTATCTTTAGGGCCTTCCACGAAGGTAGCTGGTGACTTCTTGGCATATAGAGATTCCAGGTCTTTCAGTAGTAGTCGCTTTTCCGCTGGGCTTAGTTTGTCCCGGTTTAATTTGGCTAAGGTAGCGGCTGATACCCCTATGTCTGCTAAGGTGTATTCCAATGTCCAGAAGTAAGCTACTATGGCTTTCACTTCCCATGCCTCTAGCTTCCTTCCTTGAGAACACTCCTGGGCACATAGCTGTATGGATTCTCCCAGGTCTTTATTGGCTTTATAAACCAGGTCTCCATATTTTTTGACGTAATCATCATTATACCAGCTTTCCCTATTGACAGCTCCTTTAAAGGTAGTTCCCTGTAAGAAGGGGAGGTTTCTCTCCACCGCATAGGCCAGTCTAGCTTCAGGATCACTTTTCCTGAGGTCTGGATCTTCCTGCACCAGATTATGACAATTGGTGCATACATAGAACTTGGAGATATAGCTCGTCTGTTTGCCATCCGGGCCTATGGTCCTCCCTTCCTGAACCAGTTCTTTCCCTTGGTTGATGAGGCTGGGTGTGAGTACTTCCGGACTTAAATAGTGGAGGGAAGGTTTTTTTCCGAGCATTTGAAGGACCTCAGAAAGAGGTGTGCTTTCTGTGATGGCAGAAGGCTTATGAAGAAAACCCAACAGGACCAAGGGAAGGCAAGCCAGAAGGTATTTTCTCATACAGGCTATATTTCCATAATGATGATATACTGATAGGGAAACACCTTATCATCCACTCTTGCAGAGGTAATACCTGCCTGATAGGCCTCTACCAGAATTTCCTGGGCACTCAGTTTCATCTCATCTGGTGGCCCTACAGGTAATTCTCCTTTCTTAAAATCTACTACAATGATCTCTTTACATACACCCTTTAATTTTTGGAGATAGTCAGTTCTATTCTCAATATGATGGTAAGTATTAACGAGAATGACCTTATCCACTTCATTTTGCGTCAGACCTGGATCATCATAGCCGGTAAATCTAGTTTCCACTCTATTGCTGATGTCTTCCGGCCAGTCCCCCCTGACAGATTCTATATGGTCAAGAAAGCGTTGGTCTACGTCCACTGCAATGACCTTACCAGCTACTTTTGCCAGCCTGTAAGAAATATAACCGGACCCAGCCCCTATTTCTGCAACAGATTTTCCACTTAGGCCTTCTCGGGTAAAATTATCCAGGTAGTAGAGGAGGGTATCTGGCTTTTGCCAGGCCAATCTGCCAGGGCTATCAAATTGGGCCACTAGCTCCTCAATAGATCTTTGGTGCATGTAGTGGTTGGCGCTTCCCCTTATATCTTCGGCCTGTGCCTGGGAATCATCATTATGACTATGATCCGCAGCCGTGGCTTCAACACCCTCCTTACTAGCACCCTCTTCCTGCTGGCTAGGATTTCCTTGCTGGCAAGAAACCCATCCCAAAGCTAGTATGCACAGTAAGATCCGCATTTTCTATTTCTTTAATCCGATTTCTCTGAGCCTTTCATTTAGATATTCTCCCGCTGTAATGTCTGTGTACTTTTTAGGGTGTGCTCCATCTACACACTGAGGAAGACAACTTAAGTCCATCTCAGATCTTGGATGCAGGAAGAAAGGCACTGAGTACCTGGGGTCTTTCATTCTTTCTTTAGGCGGATTTACTACTCTGTGGGTGGTAGAGGCTAGCTGGTTGTTAGTCAGCCGCTGAAGCATATCTCCTACATTTATCACTATCTCATCTGGCTCAGGGTTAGCCCCTATCCATTCTCCATCTGCATTTTTGACTTGTAGCCCTTCTGCGCTTGCGCCTATAAGTAGGGTGATCAAGTTGATATCCTCATGTTCTGCGGCCCTTACTGCTCCGTCAGGAATCAGCTCCGGGTTTTCTATGCCATAATAATGAATAGGCCTGAGGATGCTGTTTCCATTTCTGATTTTCCCATCAAAGTAGTCTACTTCCAAATCCAAATAAGTAGCTATGGCTCTAAGAAGCTCTCTTCCTGCATTTTCCAGGGACTTATAGAGGGCTACCCCATAGTCTTTTACGCCAGGTACCTCTTCCACAAATACATTATCAGGATAGTGCGCTTTGATAGGATCATCTCCCTCTACAGTTTGGCCTATATGGTAAAACTCTTTCAGGTCACCTACATTTCTGTTTTTAGCATGCTCCTTTCCTTTGGAGGTGTATCCTCTTTGGCCTGCTAAACCGGGAACTTCATATTTTTCTTTTATATTCTCAGGTAAGTCAAAGAAAGAGATGAATGAGTGGTAGGCATTGTCTATCAGATCCTGAGAAACACCGTGATTTTTAACAATGGCGAACCCTATTTGGGAAAAAGAATCACCTAATTCTTTCACAAAGGCTGCTTTTTGTTCGGGGCTACCTTTCAGGTAATTATCCAGGTCTACTTTAGGTATATGTTTCATGCTCATGAGGGTGTGATTGTTAGGCCATATGTGAGAAATTTCTATATTATTTTTCCTTGAGAATGATTTTTTTTCACGTATGGCCTTTGAAAATTAGCCTTTAAATGAATTTTTCAAAAGAACCACCTGAAGAAAATCTAAAATGTGAAGTGTAGGGAAACAGAATTTCCCTGGAACTGTAGATGTTCCAGTAGGACCTTGAGTTCTTTTTGGGCCTGGTTATGGACTATGAACTGCATACTGTCAAAGGCTAATAGGAAGGCACCCTGAAGTACAAGTGACTTTCCGTATCCCTTCCATCTATCCCTATTCTTTTCTATGCGTTTAGCCCTTTCCTGCATCAGGACTCCGCCCAGGATATAGCTTACATTCAAGGCCCCATTTACCAGGAGAATTTTTTCCAGTTTTTGCTGCTCTGCATAGGTTTCCCATAAGCTGAACTGGTCTGGGGCACTACTGTAAGCACTGTAAAGGCCAGCACCTGCTAGTCCTAGGTTTACGATATTCCAAAAGACATTCATCTCGTGAAAATACTTTCTGGACCCCTCCGTATTAGCTCTTCCTATCAGGCCATAAATGATATTTCCACTTCCCCAGGCGCCTAGTATGTACATATGACGTTTATTCAGGGAGATTCTCTTCTCATTAATGTTGGTCAGTATGTCTGTCTGGGCCCATGCATCATTCCCCAGTATCATGAGGGCAAAAAATAGTACCCAAGCAACGCTGACCCTGAATAGGTGGTTCTTAAAGGGAATAGAAGCCATATCGTATTCTGGTTTAATGGATAAATGTTCTAACACGAAAATATAGAGGTGTGCTGAAGTGAAGAAGAAAACTGCTACTTTCACACCTGACCTAAGCACACAAACCGAATCAAACCGTTCATGCATACTGTTACCTCAACCTCATGTCGTTTGGGATTGTTTCTA
>JBCCLI010000241.1:0-9726 GCA_039026975.1 Bacteroidota bacterium
TGTTCTCCAGAATTTTGGATACCAGGACTATTAGCTTCTGGCTGCCAAGGTGTACCTGGCGCTCCTTGTTCTATGACGCGGTTTAAGGGAGATTCTTCAAACTGGCTTTCGCTGTAAGCCTTCGTATCTCCATACAACCCATTATAAATTCCTTCTTGGGGAGATTTCCATACAGATCTATACTGCCCGTAATTATAGAATTGGTCATCATCTACATAAGGAAGATACTGTTTAGCCATCCTTCCGGAAGCATCATACTCCATAGGCGTTATCATGTCATAGCCCTGAGGTGAAGCCTGAACTGAGATACTTTGTAAGCCTCTTCCTAATCCGTCAAAATAGGCTATTTCTTCCCATATGTCCTGGGCTAAGACTGTTCCTTCTGAGGAAGGTTCTCGGTAGGTCTGTGTCAGGATATAGTTTTCATTAGAAGGAACCGCACTGGAAACAGTAACTGTGGGCGTGTTACAGTCGCAGGCTTCAGCCAGGGTCATGTCTGTACAAGCACCTGTAGTGCCGTCAGCACAAAAGGTATTGAAATCCTGTAGTCCTGGATTGTTCGCAAAACTTTTAGCGGATAAAGAACATAAGGATAAATATTCTACTGGATAGCATCCTGATATGTTATTATTATTCACATAGAGCTGTGTAAGATTGGTTAAATCAGCTAAAGAAGGAGGTAAAGGGCCTTCTAGTTGGTTTAGGACCAGATAAAGTATATTTAGATTAGTAAGACTGCCTATGGAATCTGGTAATGGACCAGATAAGCTATTCCTATCCGCATAAAACCTTCTGAGCTGACCTAATTCACACAATTCATCTGGTATAGAACCTATTAGGTTGTTGCTACCTACCCATAATTCTAGCAGACTACTTAGGCCATTAATAGTAGATGGAATACTCCCACTTAATTGATTATTTTGTAGCCTGAGATATTGGAGGTTGGTTAAGTTTCCTATGGAAGATGGAATACTATGCTGTAAGTCATTATCTCTTAGGGTAAGGGAGGTTAAAGCGGACATATTCCCTATACTGGAAGGTATACTATCAGAAAGTAGGTTATTATTTAGGCTAAGCAAGGTAACATTCGTCAGGTTTCCAATGGAACTCGGAATACTACCACTCAGGCTGTTCTCACTTAGAAAAAGATAAATGAGATTAGCTAAATTTCCTATGGAAGATGGAATTTCATTATCCAGTCCATTAATCCCTAGATGTAGATATTGAAGGTTGGTTAAATTTCCAATAGAAGATGGGATAGATCCATCAAGCTGATTTCTATCAAGATAGAGTTTTGTTAAATTGGTTAAACTCCCTATAGTATCAGGAATACCCCCTGAGAGATCATTATCAGATAAAACTAGTTCTTTCAGGTGTATAAGATTTCCAATTTCATCAGGGATATTTCCCAGTAACCCATTATTAGCAAGTTCAATATGAGTAACATTTCCATTTATATCAGTGGTAATTCCATACCAGGTTCCCGGATCTCCTACCCCCCAACCCGTAGTATCTGTCCATGCGCTATCCCCTCTAGTAGCACTGAATAAAGCCATGAGGGCTGCCTCCTCACTAGCACAGCTTCCAGTTCCATTATTACAGAAATCTGTAAAATCTGATAACCCAGGATTGTTTGCAAAACTCTTTGCAGGGACAGCGCATAAGGCTGTATACTCAGATGGATAACAGCCAGAGAGTGAATTATTATTTAAATAAAGCTGAGTTAGTTGTGATAAGTCAGCTAATGAAGCGGGCAAAGGTCCTTCCAAGCTATTCAGTACCAAATACAGAATCCTTAGGTTACCCATTCTTCCAATGGAATCAGGTAATGGGCCAGACAAGCTATTTCTATCAGCATACAAATTCCGTAAAGAACTCATATATGTCAGGCTATCAGGAATACTGCCTGTCAAACTGTTACTAGTGAGCCGTAGTGTCACCAAACTATTTAGCTTCCCTAAGCTTGGAGGAATATTGCCTGAAAGTTGATTGTAATGTAGAGTGAGGTTTTGGAGAGAGGATAGATTCCCGATCTGTGGAGGAATGCTGTCTGAAAGTTGATTGTAATGTGCATTAAAGCTAACAAGAGTAGTAATACTACCTAATGATGAGGGAATACTACCTGTTAATGAATTATTGTTTATACCGCAATGGGTTAAACTACTTAGGTTCCCAATATTGGTAGGGATACTCCCGTCAAGCTGGTTTTCAGATAAAAATAGGTAGATTAAGTTTGTAAGGCCTGTGATACTGCTTGGAATAGTATTATCTAAACTATTTATAGATAGGTTGAGGTACTGTAGGCTAGTCAAATTCCCGATGGATGATGGAATAGAGCCGTTAAGAGAATTTCTATCTAAGTATAAGTCAGTTAATGATAGAAGGCTACCAATGGTGTCTGGGATACTTCCTGAGAGAGAATTATCAGATAGTACCAGCTCACTTAAGTAGGTCAGATCCCCTATAGCAGCAGGAATTTTTCCATTTAATCCATTGTTAGTCAAGTCTAGCCCTATTACATGGTCATTAACATCCAGCGTAACTCCATACCATGTAGTGTTAGCAGGATTACTACCGGAAGTCCAACCAGTAGTATCATTCCAGTTAGCCCCGTCTGTAGAATCATAGAGGGCTAACAAAGCATCTATTTCAGCCTGAGGAGTTTGGGCAGTAAGGCTAAAAGGGACAGTTATGAGCAATAGGAGGGCCAAATAAGGCCAGATAATTCCTATGTTCCAACGGAACAGCTGATTTTGTATATACATGGGTTGGATTCTTATGGGATGTAGTACCTATAGAATTTATGTATTCAGAAATGGCTAAGAGATCAGGAAAAAGTTATGGATAGTAAGCATATGTATCAGCGGAGTCTTCCCCACTCTCCTGATAATCCAATAATACCCGAAACATTATTCTGCTCGTTGCTTGCTCTGTTGCATTGCCCAAGTCTACAGTGATTTTTTTACCACTCTCTTCGTAGGTAACACCCTGGACTGAAGAGCCATATAAAATTGTCATAGGCGCTTCATATGTACGGCTATCAAGATTTCCTTTTTCTATTGTGATAGCTTGAAGTCCACTAATATTGCTTAGGCTGATGATTAGTTTCATTTGATGATTACTTAAATCCATGCTACCATCAGCTAGCACTATTGGGGTAGGAATAGATTCAAAGTCAACTTTGACCGACTCATCCTGAGCTAACCCCAGGGAAGGCAGTACCAATAATAGAATTAGTACTTGCAGCAAAGAGGAAGTAAAATGAAATAATCTTGACATACAATTTGATATTTTTTAGGATTTTCAAATCTTATTTTGATAGAAATATACAAGCAGAAAATATATATTTTTACTCCTATTTGGGTATGGGTGTCCTCCAATAATTATTTGTATACCAATAACTTAGCTAACGGTAAATGAATAGTAGATTTAATTTTATTCAATCAGATACATTAATAATTTTCCGTCATTAAGACGGGAAATTCATTAACTAAATGGAGTAGTTAATTTATCTACTGGAGGAGTTGAGTATTGATAAGTCCATGTAGATGATTAATAAGAAGTGTCTTCTATAAGGCCGTTGAAGCCCTTGAAGCGACACCCCTAATGGAACGAGCCTTTCGAGACCCTTAGCTGCTGAGCTTGTAGAAGTACAGGACCCTACTGTTAGATGCAGTTATCTTTTGGGATGATCTACTTTTACCTTCTGCCCATCTGTTACATAGCTTTGAAGAACCCGATGAGCCCCTAATTACATTCTCAAGAAAAAGGATTGAATATCAGACTGTGAGCTATTACCAGCTTTATCTCTGGAACGAATCTGCCATCCATACTCTACCACACCACCAGGAAATACAGAGGACAAAGTCGCTGATAGATTTTGAGGAGAACTTCCTGAAATACTGGAAATCAACGCTGTCTCCTGCCCAATAAATCTATATAAATATACACTGTCTGATATGGAAAACTGCCTACCATCTATCAATAGATCTCCACTGGTCCAGCTAAAGCTTAAAGAGTTAGTAGCTAGACTAAGGGTATCCCCTGTCTGAGGGTTTATCAAGTTTGGCGTGCCAGGAGGTATGCTATCCTTTATTACAACACCTCCCACATAAGAGCTGAAAGAATTAGCATTCTCCCCTCTTACCCTCCACTCAAATACTCCCTGTGTGAGTACGAAGCTTATTCTTTCTTCAAAAATCAAGGTATCCAGTAGAGACGTGGGATTTCCTAAGGAAGGACTTGCTAACTGAAAGCGGTAGCTTTCTATATTAGCCTCTGATTCCCACCAAAAGGTTAGGGTGTTAGTATTTGTAAATAGGGAGTCTGTAGGACTATTTACCCTGATGATCGCATCCTCTATTTCTTCACTTAGAAACTCAGAACAGCTCCACAAAGCTATAGCAAGGGAAAGGAGTAAAACCCCAATCTTCATAATTTCTGCTGATTTTCAACTCGTTTCAGGCTTATATCTGCTATCAAGATTTGTCTCTGTTTTCCTAGAGATCGAATAACTTTTCTTTCTATAGTTAAATAAGACAACCTGCCGATTCTATCCTGAAATTCCACTTGGTATATAAGATTTAATATATTCCGAAAAGACCCCTGAATGCTAAACTGTTCTTCTGAAATTATATAATTCTCTATATTCTTGGCTGTTTCCTTGGGCATGGAAACCAATTTTACATGCTGGTTGGCACAAGCCTTACTTAGATAATCAACAAACTGAAGATGACTCCTTACTTCTACCTTATGAGGCTGATATATATTCGCTCTTTGTGTCAACTGGGCCAACTCGACCTGATTGGAAAGAGACAATGCTTCTGCTTCAGTAATCTTTCTTAGGGGGAGTTGGTCATCTTGATACTGCTGATATGCATCTAAGAGTCGCTGAGAAAGCATACCTACTCCTCCCAGGCTTATCAGCAAGCCTAAGCCGAGGCTAAGCAAGATGATGATATGTTTGGGTAGCTTAGTTTTCATTCATATCTAGGCTTAAGATGAACACATACTTCTTTTGCTGAAACTCATAGTCCGACTGGTGAATAGTTACAGCTGAAACAAAGCTCAGGGATTCAAGTCCCAAGGAAAATTGGGCTATTCTATCTGCTTCTTCTGCCCAACCTGTCATCCAAACGGGATCTTCCACTCCCTCTTCCAAATCGTAGAGTAATCGTTGAACTTCTTTCTTAGATGGATAGAAAAAACAAGAGGTAAGCGCTATCCCCTCAGGAAGTTGGAGCATCATCTGGTCCAGGTAGTATGAGAGTTTAGAGTCAGAAAGGGATTGGTTAGTTTGGGTAGAGGTCAGAAACTTTTTCTGCTGGGCTATTTCCCTTTCCTGGGCAGTTAGCATAGTCAGTACCTGCTGGTTGTTCTGGATAAAAGTGGCTGATTGATCATTTTTAGAACCTATCCAGCCTAATAGAAAGAAGCATATCACTAATAAGGAGATACTTCCTATCAACCCAAACACACCTGCCTTTAGGCCTAAGCTGAATTGGGAAAAGGCCTTTTGATGTTTACCTAACTCAGGGAGACCTTGTAAATCTTGCCCTTCTGCTATGAGAAAGTGTAAGACTCCTGCGTAAACAGGTAAAAAGCTAGGTTCTATCCCTAACTCTCTTCCTAAGCTATCAGGCCTCAGCACTATAGCATCCCCATCCAACTCATTTAGTATTCCCTCTCTCCAATAATAAGCATGCCCCCCTAGCTCTAGGGTATATCTGAACTCAGGTTGGTAGCCCTCTATCCCTCTAATCAAATGGGTCAGAACACCAGGATGAAAACTAATTCCGAGTACCCTACTGCGAAAAGTGGCAAATTCATCCAGATATTTCTGCACCCGGTCCTTTCTAGCAACTGCTGCATACCAAATGTCCTCCTCAACGGGTAATACTTGAGCATAAAAATCCCTTTTGTCATCTACTTTTACTTTCAGGGCAGCAGACAGTATATCTGTACTTGATCGGGGGATCTTTCTAAGTACAACTTCAGGTAGGTCAATAAACATGATGATGGGCACGCCTGGATATTCTCCTAAAAAAGTATGCATCCTTTCTACGTTTGAAAACGCTTGTACATGCTCAAAGCTAAGCTCCCCCCTCTGGTTTCTGACAAGTAATCCCCTGTACAAGCCTGTGTCAGGACTTACCATTAATCCCAGCATAAGGTCCTTGCCTCTCCACCCTATTTGATCTAGTAGCTTCATACTAATTATAGTAAATGACAGGAGTTATATAAATGATCAGAGAGCTGTCTACTTTGCTTTTTTCTCTACTACTAAAAAGCCATTTCAGGATAGGGATGCGACTCAAAAAAGGTACCCCTGAACCACTCTCGCTTACCTCTTCATTAGAAAGACCTCCTAAAATTACTGTTTCTTCATTTCTGACTCTTATGGTAGAATCAAACTTCCTGGTAGAAATGGTGGGAGGTACATTAGAATCAAAGGTCCCAATGGGATTAGTAAAGTCAGGCGCTATATCTAGGGTCACCATATCATCATCAGAGATGTAGGGCTTAATAGTCAGGTTGATATTAGCCTCTATCTTCTCAAACCGCTGGGTAAACTGCTGAAAGCTATTAACAGCTCCATTACTGGCCGTTTGCGTATCTAGTAGGTAATACTGAGTTTGTCCAATGGTAAGCGTAGCCTCTCTTCCATTCAACATAGATAGAACCGGCTTCATCTTGACTTTTAAATTCCCTTGAGATTCCTGGGCTCTCAACTGTATATAAAAGCTACTGCTTAACCTACCTAAGGTGCCCAGAAAAGGAATACCAGCATTATCAAAAATATCATTTACTTGAGGGCCTGTGAGGGTATAATCTATGCCAGGGAGTACCTGTTTAGTACTCACTAGAGAGTCTCCAGCCTGTCTAAGACCTGCCCGAATACCTGTACTGATAAACTTAGACTTTTCAACCTCTACTACAATCATCTCTATTTTCACCATGGGAATAGGTCTATCGATTTCGTTAAGGAAATACTCTGTATCTCTGACTTTCTCCGTAGGCCCCCTAAGGATAATCCTATTCAGTTCCGGATACTCAAGAATTTCTATGTCCTCTACTGACTTGGGAGGAATTAATTCTATGGCTTGTGCTGAAGGTCTATACTTCAATTTTACGATGGCCGTAGATCTAAGCCCCTCCAATTCTTTGGAACCCACTAGAAATAGGCCTTCATCCTTTTTGTAGGTATATGGAGTACCCTGAAACACATATTTCAGCACATTTTCTAAACTCCCAGAGTCTAATTGGACAGTTACTGATCCTTCTAATTGTTCGAAAATGAAGTAATCTGATTGGGTTTCATCGAAGATGGTTTCCACTAGCTCTTCTAAATCCGCATCACGAGCGTCTATGCTGAGAAACTCATGGGTACCATCAGAGAATACCTCTACTAGAAAGTCTGTTCTTCCTTTGGTCTGAGGAGGGTTGGCAGGTTTTCTTCCAGGATTATTATTCCGTCTTGCTTGTTGGCTAACTGGCTCAGCCGTGGCCTCTGCCAGTCCAGAATTACTTGTAGGAGACACCACAAAGTAACCCTTCCTACTTTTGCTGAGTCTATAGCCATTCCCTATAAAAAGCATCTCCAGTGATTTTTCTAAGGCTGTAGGTGGAGAATACCCACTTACCACTCCTTTTACCCCTGGTTTAGTCACTATCCGTTGCCCACTCAGCATGGAAATCTTTCGGATTACCTGCCCCAAGCTATCATTCTTTAAGTCATAGGCCAGTAACCCCGCGTCATACTGTATACTTAAGGATTTGGGTTTACTCGGTTCTTGGACAAAGGTTCCCAGCGGTTTAAAGCGGATGATATTTCCTGTTATATCCAGGGTGTAGCTATAGGTTTTACAAATAAATAGAAACACATACTTGACAGGGGCTCTATTCAGGTTAATGGTCATATCAAGATCAGGTGTATCAGCTATGTATACATTTACCTTATGCTCCAGTCCTATAGCTCTCACATATTCATGTAATGGGACATCCTTCAATTGAAGATGGGTTTCCTCAGCTAAGCCCGGGATAACATTAGCCAATGAATCTAGCGTCTTCTTGAGCCTACCTATTCTTTCTTCATTATTGATTTGCCCATAGGAAAAGGGCTGGAGGAATAAAACAAAGATACATCCCCAAAAAGCTAGCAGTACCCATCTTTTCTTCCTTGCGTTCATATCTACTACCTATTGGTGATGGGTTCATTCTTCTTTTTTTGGAAGAGTTTCTTTTTTTCTTTTCCGGCATCTTTATCCTTAGACCTTTTCTTTCCTTCAGCCTTACCAGAGGTGGATTTCTTTTTAGTCTGTTTTTCTTCCTTTTCTTTCAGGGGCTTTACCTTTTTACCATGCTCATATTTTACTTCCTTGACTTTTTCCCCTTTATCATTGTACTGTATGGCAGTTCCGTGTTTCTTGCCTTCTAAATAAGGAGTGGTTTTTCTTTTCCTTCCTTTAGGGTCATACTGCTCTAGGGTTCCATGAACTTTTCCCGCTTTGTATGAAATCTTTTGTTCCAACTTTCCATTCTTCCGTCCCTTAACCCAAATTCCTTCCTTTTTATGCTTTCTCCAAACACCCTTCACCTTCACTTCCTTGTTGGGAAAATATGTAGTAAAAGCCCCCTCCATAATCCCTGAGACAAGCATTCTATCTTCTTTGATGAAGCCGCTCCTATAGTAAAAGACTTCCTTACCCGTTTGCAGTCCATCTTCCCACATAGAAATGGATTGAAGAATTCCATTCTTATAGAATTGTCTTACCTCTCCATGTAGCTTTCCTTCCTGATAGAAACCTTCAAAAATCAGCACACCCTTTTTAGACCAAATAGATTCCTTCCCATGCTTAATGGATTGCTCAGACCAGTAATCATAATACACTTGGGACTTACTTCTTAGCTCATCTGTTTTATAATGGAGCTCTAGTGTCCTAAGATCTTTTGAGCGCGGCTGAGCTTTTAGCTGGCCATGAAAGGTGAATTGATAGAGCAGGAATACCACATAAAAAAGAATTTTATGCATACTAAGACTGCATTCGCAACCTGAATGTAGGATTAGGTTGAATATTCTGTATGGAAATCATAGCAAGGTAGGGAAGCTAATGGACTTAAATGAATCCCATTTCGCATAATCAAATATACTTAAAATACTGTTTTTTAGGCAGTTATGCCTATTTAGTTAGGGAATGGTAAAAGAAGGAGGAGGTTCGTGTACAATTGTCGAGGTAAAGGGAGACCCTAAATCACATCAAATAATGTAAATTCTGGTTACACTTAATATATGTATAAATTTTAACCGGTATAATGTTACACTGTATCCAGGAATCACAAACTACTTTACCCACAGACGTCTCGCCTAAGAGGAGCTCAGGAAAATAACCTATGACATTTTCAAGTAGGGGTTTCTTCTAATGTATTGGTATTCAATGCTCCCTTTTCATAAGTTGTAGCATAAAAATCGGAACTTCCTGAATATTGAACCACCTAACTACCTCACTATCAGTATACTTTTGAGGATTTTTGCAACATTTTTCCTAAGTTTTTTCAGCCCAACCTAGCCTTGTAAAGATTTGCTTAAATGAGGGTGAAATTTGACAGGAGCTAAGTCGGTCATCAGGCAATCTTTTGTGTCAAAGTTAAGGGTCTTAGCCCTGTATGAGTGTCAATACCAGTTTTACGGGTGATTATGACACAAGAACTAGTGACAAGTTTGAGCAA
>JBCCLI010000242.1:0-9680 GCA_039026975.1 Bacteroidota bacterium
CCATCCACAGCAGCAGCAGCTAGTCCTCCCTGCCCCTGCGGCATAGGAGCTAAGGTGGCCCACTTGTCTTCTTTGGGGTCATACATTTCCAGGGTTCCTACATTCCCTCCTGTAACAGTTCTTCCCCCCACTACATACCACCTCTTCTCAATGACAGCCCCAGCAGCACTATTTCTTTTAGAAGGAGCCGGTGCTAGTTCAGCCCATGTGTCAGCTTGAGGATCATACATAAGATGCTGATTTGAATCAGCGTGATCCTGATAGGTTCCATTGCCAGTGCCTTTCATTCTTCTTCCTCCCACTACATGAATATGGTCTTCTAAAGCGGTACAAACCGTCTCTCCATGTGGATTGGGGGCTGATGCCCTCACGTCATATGCCCCCTCATCATACACCCATGTCTGGGCGCGCATATTCCAGGGGCCTGTTTCCAGCGGAACAAATCCCCCCAACAGATATAGCTTTCCTCTATGTGATACCAGATTAGGGTGATGTCGCTTCTCAGGTAACTGCCTCAGTTCTACTACCTCTTTGGTTTGAACATCTATTTGGAGGTGAAATACTGAGGCATCAGTGATCTGTCCTCCTTCAGCCAAAAATCCTCCTGCCAGATGAACTTTTCCGTTATGTAGAACAGGGTAGATCTCTTGAACCGGAAAGGGCAAGTCCATGAGAAAATCCCAACTAGCAGCTACTTCTTCTGGGGCCTGACTGAGTGCAGCTTTTGGGTTACAGGCTAACAACACACTACTAGCACCTGATAAATAGAGAAACTGACGACGGGAAAGAGAAGAAGGTATCATGGCTTCATGTTAAAATTCTAAGAGAATATCCTAAGATTCTCTTTATGATCCTACTCTCCCAGGGAGCATACTTTTCAATGTACCCTTGTATAATCTGGGTATTAGTGGCAATAGACAAACCGTAGGTACTCAGATGACACGCAAAAAGGAAAGCCACAGATTCACGGATTAGGTAGCGTTTTTCTCATCTACTTATAATCTGTGAATCAGTGGCTAATTAATTTTCCTACGCTTGTTGGAAAGATCTTTACTCTTTAATTCCTTCCAGGCTGAAAAGGAATACATATTCCATGGCTACTTCCTTCAGACTTTCAAAGCGGCCAGATTTTCCGCCGTGGCCTGCCTCCATATTAGTGTGGAGGAGGAGTACATTATCATCTGTCTTAAGCTCCCTTAACTTAGCTACATACTTAGCGGGCTCCCAGTATTGCACCTGAGAATCATGCAGGCCCGTAGTTACGAGCATGGAGGGATAGTTCTTGGCTACTACATTATCATAGGGAGAATAAGACTTGATGTATTCGTAGTATTCTGGCTCATTAGGATTTCCCCACTCATCATATTCTCCAGTAGTGAGTGGAATGCTTTCATCTAACATGGTAGTAATAACATCTACGAAAGGAACTGAGGAGACCACTCCATTCCATAGCTCAGGTTCCATATTTACTACCGCTCCCATGAGTAGCCCACCAGCACTCCCTCCCATGGCATAGATATGCGCTGAGCTTGTGTATTTTTCTTCTATGAGATAGCTAGCACAATCTATGAAGTCGTAAAAGGTATTTTTCTTTTTGAGCAGCTTCCCATCCTCATACCACTTTCTTCCAAGCTCTTGACCGCCCCTAATATGGGCTATGGCATAGGCAAAGCCCCTGTCCAATAAACTTAGTCGCAGCGAACTGAAATATGGATCCATACTAGCACCATATGAGCCGTAGGCATATAATAGTAAGGGTCGGGTACCATCTTTTTTAAAGCCTTTTTTATACACAATGGATATAGGCACTTTAACGCCATCTCTGGCGGTAGCATATAAGCGCTCCGTCTGATAATTCTCTGGATTAAACTCCCCCACTACTTCCTGCTGCTTTTTAAGGGTGAGCTTCCTTTCCTTCATGTCATAGTCATAGATGGTGTTAGGGGTGGTCATGGATGTATAGCCCACCCGTAAGAGATCTGTGTCAAATTCAGGATTGGTGGAGGTGTATGCCGTGAAGGCATCTTCTCCAAAATCCAGGTAATGCTCCTCTCCACCTTCCCAGCTTAAAATTCTTATCTGAGTAATGCCATTTATCCGCTCTGAAAGCACTAGGAAATCCTTGAAAATATTGACGCCCTGCAGAAGAACATCTACTCTATGGGGGATCACCTCCTCCCAGTTCTCTTTGGCTGTCTCCTCTATTGATGTTCGCATTAACCTGAAGTTCTCTGCTTCCCAGTTCGTGAGAATGTAGAAATAATCTCCATAGTGGTAGGCGGTATATTCATGGTCTCTTTCTCTAGGCTGTACCAGGGAGAATTCTCCTAAGGGGGTATCGGCAGCTAGCATCCATTCTTCTGTAGAAAGCGTTTGATAGGAACCTATGTTGATAAATTTATCAGACTTGGATTTGGCTACATAGCAAGAAAAGGTATTATCAGTTTCATGAAATACTTCTACATCTTCCTCAGATGATGTCCCCAGTTTATGCCTCATGACCTTAAAGGATCTTAGCGTTTCTGGGTCTTGAAGGGTATAGAATATGTGCAGGTTATCATTAGCCCATACCGCACTTCCAGTAGTATTAGCAATGGCATCTTCCAATTTTTCACCTGTTTCAAGGTTTTTGAATAGGAGGGTATATAGCCTTCTGCTTACAGTATCTTGCCCATAAGCTAGTATCTTATTATTAGGGCTTACAGATCTTCTTCCTATCTGGAAAAAGTCGTGCCCTTCTGCCAGCTGATTAACATCTAGCATCACTTCTTCTTCTCCCGCTAAGCTTTCTTTTTTTCTGGAGAATATAGGGTACTCCTTTCCTTGCTCATATCGGTAAAGGTAGTAATAGCCATTTTTCTTGTATGGGACGGACTGGTCATCCTCTTTTATCCTACTTTTCATTTCCAGAAATAAGGCATTCTGAAAATCCTTTACAGGGGCAAGGACAGAATCTGTATATTCATTCTCAGCCGCTAAATATTCGATTACTTGAGGGTTTTCACGCTCATTCAGCCAGTAGTAGTTATCTACTCTGACATCATCATGCATACTTAGCTCTTTAGGGATTTTACTAGCTGTTGGCGGGGCAAAGTCTGTTGGCTTGGACATAGCAGGTGATGTTTTCTCACTAGAAGTACAACCTGCAAAAAAAATGAGGATTCCGGAAAGAATCACGAGAGAAAGTGGGTGTTTTACTAACATAGGTTGATTGATAAAAAGAAGGTTAAATTGATAATCTCTCTTTAGCTCCTCAACCTAATCTGAGTATCGTACATGTATGAGGTCTATACGCACCCTAAATTCAGGATGCGCGGTGGGAAGTCTCTCCTTAAGATAATGAATGCTATCTAATAAAGGTCTATAGTAGATCCAAAAAAGTTGGTATATTTTTATGCCTATTGCTAAGACCAGGTTTGCAACCCTAGTTGCTGTGGAAATTTATCTGTTACAAATATGGGCTAAAGCAATCCATTTGCCTCACAGGTAGTCTTTTTCATATAAGTCCATTGGCCAGGCTAAACCAGCATAATGAATAAACAAGTTCCCAAAGATTCTGCTTTTGCCCACCAACTTAGTAGGTGTTTAAAGTTGATAGAAGCTAAACTGGGCTGGCCTAATAGTCAGGAGTGGCAGAATGGGCACTTCGAACAACTCAGCCAAAAAATCTTTGCGCATACGGGGGTTAAACTCAGTTCTGTTACCCTTAAAAGGGTTTGGGGAAAGGTCTCTTATTCCTCTTCTCCTTCCATGAGTACCCTGGATGCCCTCGCAGGGTATGTAGGTTATGAAAATTGGATAGGCTTTCAGGAGCACTTCCCCCAGAAGGATACTCCCACCTTCACGCCATTTAAGCATATCCGCCCTATCAAGGTTAGCTATGTAGTAGGGCTAGGGATTTTGGGCTTGCTGACAGGTTTCCTCCTCACCCAGGACTTCTCCTCTCCCAGTGTTTTACCGAACGTTCAATTTGATTTCGAGCCCGTAACCTCAGGCATTCCTAATACCGTTACCTTTACCTATGATGTGAGCCAAACGGCCGCAGACTCAGCATTCATCCAACAATCCTGGGACACAAACTTACGATTTCAGATTCCTCTTGATCAGCACTTTTATGCCTCTACTTATTACTATCCGGGTTTTTACAAGGCTAAATTATTGCTGAATGAAGACATAGTTCAAGAAAAAAAACTCCTAGTCCCTTCTGATGGCTGGCTGGCTACAGTAGACAGATCTCCTATTCCTCTTTACAGGCATGAGAAAGCGGTAGCAGGACGCTATCCAGATATAGACATGGCCTTTTTGGAAGAAAATGGATTTGACCTGAACCAGGGGATTCCCACTTCAGATTTATACTATGTAGGTGGGGTTCCTTCTATCACTATGGATGATACCCACTTCATCACTACCTTCCAGCATAGCCTGGCGGTAGGAGAGGCTATCTGCCAGTCAGGGAGAATTATCCTCCTATGTACAGAAGGACCTATTCTCATCCCCTTTTCCATTCCCGGCTGTGTAGGAGAATTATACATGAAATTGGTAGACCATTGGCTTCATGGCAATACGGTGGACATGACAGGCTTAGGCCTAGACTTTAGTAAAGAGGTGGAAATGGATATATATGTAAAGGATCTCCAAATAGAAGTATGGGTAGATCAACAACTAGCATTCCAACGTACCTTAAAAAGTTCTCCTGGAGAATTTGTAGGCGTAAGCTACAGCTTCCACGGTACAGGGCTGGTTCATTCAGCTGTGATCCAGCAAAACAGTAAGGAAATCATCCTCAGATAGTCCGTGAACCATTTTGTTCCCAACTTGAACAGGCTGTGCATAGCCTTTTAGGAGATTATTAGCGTACATCTACCCAAAAACAAATTCATGCAAAAGACATCACTTTCACTGGCGATCTTATTGATCCTACATGTTAGCTTCCTTTCTGCCCAGCTTACGGTCAGCATCCCCTTTGAGTCAGAAGCCTGGGAAATTAAGGCTAATACCCATGAGTTCACTACCTATAAAGGGAAAGCAGCCCTATACCTTGAAGGAGGTTCTGCCATCCATAAGCAAGCGGACTTTCAAGATGGGATCATTGAATTTGACATGAGCTTTGAGGAAGGAAGGAAATTCATGGGCATACAATTCAGGAAGACAGATGAAAACAATTACGAAGAATTCTATGTGCGCCCTCATCAGTCAGGTAATCCAGATGCCACCCAGTATACGCCCGTCTTCAATGGAAATGCTGCCTGGCAACTCTATCATGGAGAAGGACACTCTACAGCTTACGCCTATAATTTTGGAGAATGGATTCATGTGAAATTACTGATCTCAGAAAATCAGATGGACGTATTCATCAATGATATGTCTCAGCCCTTACTGTATGTACATGAGCTAAAAATACCTCCTACAGCAGGTTACATCAGCTTCTCGGCCTTTCTGGGGGGAGGATATTTTGCTAATCTCACGTATACTCCCCTAGACACGCCCAAGCTTATGAGCACTGAGAAAATATTCTCACAGGAACCAGGAACTATTATGGAGTGGGAGATTTCACCTTCTTTTGCTGCTGAAAAGCTCACTGGCCTAACTACAGTTACTGACTTTCCAGCTTTCTCCAACCTAAGCTGGGAAAAAGTAAAAGCTGAATACACGGGAATCCTCAACTTATCCAGATTCTCTGAGGTTACCCCTACTTCTAATACCATATGGGTCAGAGCCCATATAGAAGCTGAGAAAGCGGAAATCAAAAAGATAGCCATGGGATACAGTGATAGACTTGCCGCATTTATACATGGTCAACTAGTCTACAGTGGGCATAACCAATTCCGTAGTAGGGATTACAGGTACCTGGGTACCATAGGCTTTTTTGATGAACTCTATGTTCCCCTGAAAAAAGGAAGAAATACCCTATACTTTGCGGTAACTGAATCTATGGGGGGCTGGGGTATTAAGGCCAAGCTTAGTGAGATGGAAGCTCTGGATCTCTCCAGAGCTGAGTAATACAAGCGCATCCGTACTTCAACCCTAAGAAGTAAATATATGTGGGCATACAAAAATATGCTACGCCCATACAAAGCCTACCCTTGGCAGATCAGTGACTTAGCTTTTGGGTATTAGCAAAGCATTCCGAAGAACCATGCCAGATCCTTAGTCCTATATTCATAGCTATCCCCCCTTCCCTAATACCTGCCTGGTTATTGGGCAAGGGGGGTTAGGGATTTAGTTTCCGCTTGGAGGGTACTTATTCATGGTATACTTATTTCTCATGAAGTATTCTTCCTCATCATCAAACTTGACTTCCTTGATAATGGTAAAACTAACGGCAGAAATATCCATGGTAGTTCTAAAGGTGCATTTCTTTCTCTCATTTCCATCTTTCCCTCTGCGACTTACCACTAGTTTAGTCAACTTTCCATCCGGACCTGACTGCTTATCTAATACCTGCCAGGTACCTCCTCCTCCTACAAGCTGTCCATTCTTAGTTTCGTATCCATACTTTTGATTGATCACCCTTCCCCCTTCATAAATAGCATGCTCAATGACCAGCTTCCCCTTTTTCTGGTAGGTAACTCCTACAAAAGGGAGAGTGATCAAATTCCCGTCATTGTAGTTTTTGTAGGTTAATTCTCCTGTATGCATACTTTGAAATCCAAGGAGTTCTGCATTAGTTAAGGTCAGATTCTGCGAATAAGAAGAGAAGCTGATGAACAAGAAGAGACAGCAGAGTGCCAGGGATGAGAAAATTCTGTTTTCCATAGTGGTGTCATTTAAAGCTAATAAGATCAAATTTCTCCCAAATGACCTTTTAGCAGCCTCTGGGATGCACCCGAAAATGTAAAAAATTGTCAAAAGATGACTATAGATTGTCAAAGTCTTATATGAACATAGGTCATAGTGGCTTTACTATTAGGATGCTTCCATCTGTTCATACAAAATTTGAATTTCTTGCATATTCATTATAACTGAAAAGTCGGATTATATGATTTAGCTAATGATCCTTGAGAGTAACTCATCAGAAGCGTGAAAAGGATCATTAGGTAGATTCAAAGATATGTATAAGAAGGATACAGAAGTAACTACAGGCCACTCTTAGGATAATGAGCAGCTATTTCTGCCATCCCTTCCTGGTAGCTCATATACTGCTTCCCAAAGGTAGCCTCAAATTTACTGCTGCTGAAGAGATAGTCATGTTCTGTCTGATATCCCATTTCTATCATTTCTCGCATAGGTCTGGAGAATATACCTAGTAAACTGAGCATTCTTTTACTGATGATAGAATAGGAAGGCTTTACCCCAAAGGTTTCAGCAGCAAGTTGTATAAACTCCTTAGCTGTCAGCACTTGCGTATCTGTAGGCAGGTGCCAGACCTGATTATAGGCGCTCTCCGTATTACCCAGCAGAGCAGTAGCTTGTGCTGCATCCGGTAAATAGGTATAAGAATGAAGGTGGACATCACTCAGTAGACATCTAGCAGCTTTACCTTTAGAGTAGGGATCTATAACCGTAATAAAAGGGATGCTTAGCGGAGAAATCCCATAGTAATCGGCGGATCTAGCTATAAGGGCATTGAGAGAACCCCTTTTCACCGCTTCCCAGATGCGTCGGACTACCTCTGCTCTTACTTCCCCCTTCTTACTGCCAGGATTAATGGGGCAGTCTTCTACCATCCATCCATCCACTTTTCCATATAGGTATACATTATCAAAGAATACCAGCTTTGCCCCAGTTTCTTCACAAGCCTGGATTACATGTTGAATGAGAATGGGCCAATCTCTTTTCCAGACCGTTGAGTTGTAAGCCATGCCTACAGTGAGGTATACCACCTCTGAGCCTTTGATGGAATGATAGGCAGCTTTCGGATCCAGCAAATCAGCTTTGACTAGCTCAAACTGGTATCCTGTGAGTTGCTTTGGGTTTCTACTTACTAGCCTAATCTTCTGCGTATATGGCGTCAGCGCATGAGCTAATAGGGTTCCAACTGCGCCAGTTGAGCCCAGAATTGTCTGCATAGAGAGCGGTTAGGGTTAGGGATTATACCTAATTTCCGATGACTATTGAACGGATATACCTAAAGCTAGGAAAATATTTATAAAAAATTGAATATTTTTATAAATAAAATGACTAAGAATTGCTACTTAATGACTTTATGTACTTTTAAGAATACTGGAAACTTCAATAATTTCCTCTCTTCTTCTCCCCATACAGCAGTAATGGCTTTCATGGCTTCCTGGACAGGATCGTGATCATGCTGTTTTAAGTAAGCTTTGACTGAAGACCAGGTGTATAAATATCCTTCAAGCTCCTGCAGGCTACTTTCTTTTGTAGAAGTGTAGTATGATTCTAGCACCTCTTGGGTGGAGGTAGAAAGGATATTCTCATACTGATTATTCACATGTGTACGTTCGAAATCCCAATAGGTACCCAGGATATTATTACAGAGATGCTCTAAAATAGGGTCTATACTGGGTTCAATACTCAGTAATCCATATCCCCATACGGCTAATATACTACCTGCTTTAGCTACCCTTCTGGCCTCTTTGAAGAAATGCTCATGATCAAACCAGTGCAAGGCCTGAGCCACCGTGATCAAGTCAAAAAAGTCATCTGGAAATGGGGTTTGCTCAGCTCTACTAATCTGGTAGCTAATATTTTTTTTTCTAGGCGCCTGAGACAGCTGATTATGGCTAATGTCAGTAGCATGCACCTCTTGAAAGGTATTAGCTAAGACTGTAGCTACTTGTCCGTTTCCTGTAGCACAATCCCAGGCCCTCTCCCTAGCATCCAGATATCCATAAATATCCTGGTATAGCCTATCAGGATAGGTAGGTCTAAATTTCTGATAGTTCTTAGATCCAGATGAAAAATGATCTTTAGTCTGTCTCATGCTTAGTGACTCTTACTAAAAAGGCTATAGGCCTGTAAGTAGCTGATAAAGATAAGGAATTTTGTAACGGCTCTTCTTAATAGAAGCAGGTTGGATAGAGGATCATCGCGTGTGACTATAGAAGGTTTTCCACTTATTAAGAACTGTATAAGCTGATCATTCAAATATTTCCCTCATTCATCTGATTGTTAGACCTAAGGGCATTTCTCTTTTCCTAATCAATAGAAATTCTTCAATTTGCCTTTATTCAATAGCATATGAGGATATACATTTCTTTGATCCTCCTACTTCTGTTATCAACTTTCCAGCTCGTAGCTCAATCAGACGAAATCAATATTTCTGCTGCCTTTAGCACGTTCATAGATCTGAAAATAGTAGGAAACGCCAATGTAGACTGGATCATTTCTACCATTTCAAACTATGAAAATGGTTTCGCTCCTTCAAAAAATTTGGTCACCTTTCAGGTTTCTTCTTCTAATAATTTCTCTGTAGCCATGAGCATGACGCCCATGTCTGATGGAAATGGAAATGAAGTGGACTTAAGAAATATTGCTGTCAGATTATTTGTGCCTGAAGCCAGGGCAGTGGAGGAAGGCGTTCGTTGGGATTTTGCCCCTGGGGATTACTATTCAAAAGGTAGTAGTGGCGGCTGGAGGAAATCTGCTATGTGGACCCCCACTAGTTCTGATAAAACAATACTCCTACCAGGTAGCCATGGAAATGCAGGTGGCTATGTAGAAAATGAATTTCTATTAGCCCTTGGATTAGGGACAAAAACCGCTGTCGATAATTTACC
>JBCCLI010000243.1:0-9630 GCA_039026975.1 Bacteroidota bacterium
AATTTACCGTAATAAGCGTGAAGAAATTGAGACTCGTTTACAAGAAGAGTTAACCATCTCTCTGGAAGATAAGTACATCGTATTAGAGTCCGCTCTCCTGCGTGAAATCAAGTTACCTGAGCAGATAGAAAATGCCATTCAGGATAAGTTGAAAGCAAAAGAGGAAGCTGCTAAAATCGACTTCCAGATTGAAAGACAGAAAAAGGAATCTGAGAGGATCCGTATTGAGGCCTTGGCAAAAGCAGAAGCTAACCGTATCCTGAGTGCCAGTTTAACAGATAAAATTCTACAGGAAAAGGGAATTTTGGCTACCCAAGAGCTAGCAAAATCTCCAAATACAAAAGTCGTGGTGGTAGGCGGAAAAGATGGCCTTCCATTAATTTTGAATCAATAGAAACATAATACACTAGTATACAGCCACTTATATAGGTGGCTGTCTTTTTTTAGTATTTTACTAAACATTGTTTAGTAAAAATTCGTTGTTTATACCATGGGAATTACAGAGAGAAAAGAGCGGGAAAAACTGGAAATGCGCCAACTCATCATTAAGGGCGCCATGGACATGTTCCTGGAGGAAGGGTTTGATAAGACTACTATCAGGAAAATCGCTCAGAGAATAGAATACAGCCCTGCTACTATTTATCTCTACTTTAAGAATAAAGACGAGCTCTTTTATGCGGTACATGAAGAGGCCTTTCAAATTTTCAGAGACTACCTTTACCATGTAGGAAAAGACATAGCTGACCCCATGGACAGACTACACATGATGGGGAAAGCTTATATCAACTTTGCCTATGAGAATCAGGAACTCTACGACCTTATGTTCATCCTAAGGGCTCCTATGCAAAGCCTGGTAGAATGCGGAACGGATGAATGGGATGAAGGCCATAAAGCATACGACTTACTCAAGCGTACAGTACAAGAGTGCATTAATAACGGCTACTTTCCCTACAAAGATGTGGACCATATCAGCTTCATGATCTTCTCTAGTATGCATGGAATGACCTCCCTGGCTATTAGAGAGAGATGGAAAATGTATCCAGAAGAAGCAATACCCAGCATGATGGAAGAATCCATGCATCTTGTCATGGATATGCTTAGAAAGTAAAAATTTTTACCCTACACTAAACAGTGTTCATAATAAAAATAGTGTTTATAACATATGAAAATAGTACACAATTCACCTTAGCTATGAGACGATTCAACTTTACCAAACGCATGTTCACTGAGATAACCGATCCTATGACTCCTAAATGCTGTTCTTTAGATAAAGTAGACCTACGATTAGTAAACGCACTATGAACCGAACCAAACTGAACCTACCTATACAGCTTCTAAGCTTCCTTATATTCGGGAGTTGGAGTTTCTCAGTAGCACAAGCGCCGTCTGAGATATTAGAAGCTTATGTAAATGAAGGAGTAGAACATAATCTAAGCCTTCAGGAAAGATCCTTGAACTACGCTCAAAGTGTTTCTGCCTTACAGGAAGCTAAGGGACTCTTTCTCCCCTATCTTTCATTCCAAGCATCCTATACACTTGCTGGTGGAGGTAGAGCTATACAGTTTCCGGTTGGGGATTTATTTAATCCGGTCTATGCCAGCCTGAATCAGATCACAGGTGAAAACAGCTTTCCTACTGACCTAGAGAATTTAAATGAGCAATTTTTACCCAATAACTTCCATGAGACTAAACTTAGGCTTATCCAGCCCATCTTTGATAGTGATATCTACTTTAACTATAAGGCCAGACAGGATCTGATCTCTGTAGAAGAAGCCAGGAGGAAAGCCTATGAGCGGGAATTAGGCAAAGACATCAGAATAGCCTACTTCCAGTACCTTCAAACCGAGTCAGCATTAGCTGTATATGAGTCAGCTAAGGAGTTACTCCAGGAAATTCTCAGGGTAAACAAACGGCTTCATGAAAACAATAAGGTAACCTATGATGCCATTTATAGTGCTGAATTTGAACTGTCAAAAATGGATAGGGATATGATCACTGCTGTAAGGGACATTCAGGTAGCAAGATCTTATTTTAACTTCCTGTTAAATAGGGACCTGGACATTCCCATCAAGATAGACTCTTCCCTACAGGTAAAAATGGAAATTGAAAACCTGGATGAGCTACAAACACAGGCCCTTCAATCCAGACAGGAACTTAGGCAGCTCAGTATGGCGCAGGCAGCTAATGAGAAGCAGGTAAACCTGAATAAATTTCAAGCCCTTCCAAAAGTCAATGCTGTACTAGATGCCGGGTATCAGGGCTTTGATTATACCTTTGATGAGGATCAGGACTACTGGCTGGCCCAGTTCTCCCTCAGCTGGGACATCTTTAAAGGCTTCAGGAATAAGTCCAAAACTCAGCAATCCAGGATTCAAGGGGATATCCTGAGGACACAGCATGACCAGCTATCTCAGCAAATCCAATTACAGGTGAAACAGGCTTTCTATGAGGTGGAAGCCGCCCAGGCAGGTATTACCTCTGCACGAGCAGGCGTAAAGAGTGCCAGGGATGTTTTCAGGCTTATACGCAAAAAATATAGTGAAGATCAGGCTAGCCTATTAGAATTACAGGAGGCCAGAACCAGACTTACACAAGCAGAACTAACCCTTAATATCCAAACCTATAATTACCTCAGCCGTCTGGCAGAACTTAGATGGGCAGCAGGTAAACAGTAACCAAAAAAATACATTGTTCACATGAAATATACATGGGTAAACATACTATCAATTGCCTTGCTGCTAATCTTAGCTCAGGCATGTAGTGAAGCAGACTCACAGGAAAGTTCTGCAGACACCTCTCCGGATACTCAACTAGTCTCTGTTCCTGTAAAGGTGGCCCAAGTGGTTCCCCTTCAGGAGGGAGTAGCTATAGTCACAAGTGGGAAACTAACCGCTAAGGAAGAGATACGTTTGTCTTTCAAGATAGGAGGCGTCCTACAAAGTCTCAGAGTAGAAGAAGGGCAGAGCGTGAGGAAAGGGCAGTTATTGGCCGTTTTAGACCCTTCAGAGATAAATGCACAGGTAAATCAGGCTAGCAGTGCCTTAGAAAAAGCTAAACGCGACCTGGAAAGAGCTGATAGGTTGTATGCTGACACTGTGGTAACCCTGGAGCAGGTCCAAAACCTGGAAACAGCCTTAGAGATGGCAGAGGCAGATGTTCAAATAGCCAGCTTTAACCAGAGCCGGGCTACCATTAAGGCGCCACACAGCGGTATCATTATAAAAAGATTAGCTGAAGAAGGAGAAATAGTGAACCCAGGAACTCCTATCTACATGGTGGCCTCTACTAATTCCGCCAAAGTCATTAGAGCAGGGCTATCTGATGTAGATGTGGTCCAGTTATCCCTGGGGGATGTAGCTAGCATTAGTTTTGATGCGTATCCTGGAGAAAGCTTTCCCGCTGAGGTGAGTGAAATACCTGCCGCAGCCGACCCAGCTACCGGTGCTTTTGAGGTAGAATTCTCCCTGAAGCCTACCCAAAAGAGGCTCATAGATGGATTTGTAGGGAAGGTAGACGTGTTCCCTTCTGGTCAGTCTTCTTTCCTAAAAATTCCTATGGCTGCCCTGGTGGAAGCAGATCAGCGGAGAGCCGTAGTCTACACCCTGGATGAAAAAGATAGCACCCAAGCCAAAAGGATCTCACTTAGCAACTATCAGATCCACAAGGACTTCATTGCCGTACCCGCTTCCACCTATCCCAATCTCACCTATGTGATCACGGATGGAGCTAAGTACATCAAGGAAAATTCTCAGTTAGATATCCAACAGACCGTCATACAAACAGCGCAGGCTATTAACCAATAACGAAATGAGACTTCCAAAACTAGCCATAGAGAATTACCAATTTGTCCTGGTAATTGTCTTGATTACTCTTAGTACGGGGCTACTCTCTTTCTTTACCATGCCTCGCTCGGAAGACCCCAGCCTGGAATTCCCCTTTTACAACATCCTGGCTGTGTATCCAGGAACAGGCCCTGAAGATATGGAAGAGTTGGTGGCAGACCCCATAGAGGAAGCCCTTAATGAGCTTGAAGATATCAAGACCATAGATACCAAGATTGAGGACGGACTTATTATTATGTCTGTAGAATCCTATTTCACTGTAGACATAGATGAGAAGTATGATGAAGTAGCTGCCAAGGTAGCAGAAGTGAGGGATCAGCTGCCTGCTGAAATTACTCGTCTGGAAGTCACGCAGTTTAGCCCCTTAAATGTAAAAATTCTTCAGACAGCACTATACGCCCCTGGCGTAGCTGACACAGAAACACCCTATAATGAATTAGTGGATTATGCAGAAGACCTGGAAGATATACTGGAAAAAGTAGATGGGGTAAGATCAGTGGACATAGATGCTTTCCCGGAAGAGCAGGTGCGTATCTCCCTCGACTTTGAGCAAATGGCAGCACTCGGTATTCCAGTTACTCAGGTTTTAGGGATACTCCAAGCTAATAATGGTAACATTCCAGGGGGGGATATAAATGCAGGAGACCTCAACTTCTCTCTCAAAACCAGTGGAGGCTATAAGTCTATCCATGAGCTTAAGCAGGCAGTCATAAGTGCTAACGGTAACAGCATCATTTACTTGAAAGATATAGCCACAGTAGAAATGATGTATGAGGATGAAACCTACATAGGTAGATGGAATTCTCAGAATGCAGTATATGTTTCTGTTACCCAAAAGGAAGGATATAATATTCTCCAGATTACAGAAGAACTAGATAAGGAGGTGGCTGCCTTCCAGGCTAATTTACCTGCCTCCATTTCTATGGATACTGTCTTTAAGCAAGGCCCTTTTGTAGCTTCAAGAATTAATGAGTTCTTCCTAAACCTATTACAAGGGATATTACTGGTAGGCGTCATTGTCTTGCTATTCTTGGGATTCAGAAACAGCCTGATCATCATGACGGTCATTCCTACTTCTATCGTGATTGCTATCAATGTGTTGGATCTATCCGGCTTTGGCTTACAGCAAATTTCAATTGCTGGTTTAGTAATCGCCCTAGGCCTTTTGGTGGATAATGGGATCGTGGTAGTAGAAAATATCAACCGGTATCTCAAGGACGGAATTCCGTTGAAAGAAGCGGCCTGGAAAGGGACCGGAGAAGTAGGCTGGGCAGTAGCTAGCTCTACTATGACTACTATTTTAGCCTTTCTCCCCATGACGCAGCTTGGAGGAGGTACAGGTGAATTCATTAAGTCCCTACCCTTGACTGTGATTTTCTGTTTGATAGCTTCTTTATTGCTGGCCCTATCCCTAACGCCCTTATTATCTACTAAATTTTTACAGGTCAAGAAGGAAATTACCAGAACCAGACTAGAACAGTGGATAAACGCCTTCATTGAGGGAGTTTACCGCCCTACCCTGGCGTTCGCACTGAAGCGGCCACTGGTCATCATTCTCATAGCTATTGGTTCTTTCATAGGAAGTATGTTTCTCTTCCCATATGTAGGGGTAACCTTCTTCCCTACGGCAGATAAGCCGCTCCTGCTCGTGAATGTTAGAAGTCCGGAGGGGACTAGCCTGGATAGGACAGATCAGGCGGTGAGGTATGTAGAGTCTATATTAGATACTGTTGATTATGTGGAGTCTTATGCCTCCAATACAGGACATGGAAATCCCAAGATCTATTACAACATTCAACCTTTTAGCTATAAAAAGAATGTAGGTCAAGTATTAGTAAACCTGAAAGGGTGGGACCCAGATGCCTTCTACGAGCTGATAGACCAACTACGAAGTGATTTCGCTGTGTATCCAGGCGCAAAAATAAGCGTGGTAGAACTCAAGAATGGCCCTCCCTTTGAAGCCCCCATTGCTATTAGGGTGATAGGAGAAGAGCTGGATACGCTACGAGTATATGCGCGTAAGGTAGAACAGCTTATAGAAAAGATACCCGGAACGGTAAACATAGATAACCCACTGGCTATCAGCAAGACTAACATACGTACCCGTATCAAACGAGATAAAGCAGGTATGGCTGGCGTCCAGCTATCTGACATAGACTTAGCCGTGAGGACAGCCATGACAGGAAATGAAATAGGAGTTATGAATACCTATGATGGGGATGACTTCCCTATGGTAGTAAGGATGGCCTATGAAAATGAGCCTGATGTCTATGACTTTGGGAAGGTATACCTTCCTTCTGTAACTGGCGCTCAGGTACCCTTACGTCAGTTGGCTAAGCTGGAGTTTGAGGCAAGTCCTGCTAAAATCGATCATTTTGACCTGGAACGGACAGCTATGGTCACCTCAGACGTCCTGGATGGATATAATTCCACTGAGATGACTTTGGCCCTCATTGACCAGTTAGAGGGAATAGAGTTACCCACCGGATATGACTTCTATATAGCGGGAGAATTTGAAACCCAGCAGGAATCTTTCGGAGACCTGGGGCAGCTCTTGATTATAGCTGTATTGGGGATTTTTGCTGTCCTGATTCTCCAGTTTAAGTCGTTCCGACAGCCCTTTGTGGTGCTATCGGCTATTCCGCTGGCTTTCAGTGGGTCTGTCTTTGCTCTATTCACTACTGGCTTCTCCTTCTCTTTCTTCGCCTTCATAGGCTTTACCAGCCTGGTGGGAATAGTCGTGAATAACTCCATCATCCTGGTGGATTATACGAATCAGTTAAGAGATAGGGGGATGAAGGTGAAAGATGCCCTGGTAAAAGCGGCAGAAACCCGCTTTACGCCCATCATTTTGACCACTATGACTACCATTTGTGGACTACTTCCACTAACACTTACGAATAGTAGCTTATGGTCTCCTTTGGGTTGGACAATAATTGGGGGGATGATTTCGTCTACCCTGCTAACCCTACTTATCGTGCCCATTTTATACAAATGGTTGACACCTGAAACAAAAGCAACAACAAGTATATAGTTCCCTTATTATAAGTAGTTTCAAGTGAGGCCGTCCGAAAGGGCGGCCTTTTTTGGTGGGAAAATCAATAAGAGATATCATAGAACGCTACATCCTAATCTACATATTAGCTTGTTTTTGTACATTTAGCTTAAAGAAATGAATATGGCTATTACTAGTCTGGACCAACTAGATTTAAACGGAACCTATACCTATGCAGACTACCTGACTTGGCAGTTCCCAGAGCGTTTGGAGCTGTTCAAAGGAAAGATAGCCCTTATGCCGCCTGCCCCAAACCGGCAACATCAAAAAATAGTAGGCCACCTGTATGTTCCCTTTTTCAATCACTTCAAAAAACACGCTTGTGAAGTCTACTTAGCTCCATTTGATGTGCGGCTTCCAAACCAAAGTACACAGGACGACAAGGTATATACTGTAGTCCAACCTGATATTTGTGTCATATGTGATCCTGAAAAACTGGATGATAAAGGTTGTATAGGGGCTCCTGACCTGATCATAGAAGTACTCTCTCCTGGAAATTCCCGGAAAGAAATGCGAGATAAATATTCTCTTTATGAATCTGCTGGCGTAAAGGAATATTGGCTGGTTTTACCTTCAGAGAAGACTGTCATTGTTTATAGTTTGAATTCCAAGGGGCAGTTTGAGGGAAAGCAGCCTGTCACAGAAACGGAAACGATTAGCTCTGACCTCTTTCATGGCCTGAGTATAGAGCTAAAGGAGGTATTTTCTTGATTCGTCTTTTTTGCCTGCAGACATTGAGGGTGGAGGGTAAGATATTTGTTAGCAAATATGATCGACAATAAAGCTAATTGGCTTCATTCTATCTACTGAAAATAGTATCCCCATTTTTTCAATAACTTCTCAGAAGCATTTCTAGCAAACTTTTCACAGTTGTTGTCTTTTATATCATCCCCAAACCTGGAGTTTACCTCTACGCACATAGCTTTAATGTCTGCCAAAAATTCTACTTGTCTCAATGTTGATTCATATTCTCCAGTGAAAGGATCTGAAAGCCAAATTTCACATCTTGGGGTTATAAATCGTCGAAAATCATCTGGAAAATTAGCAACAAAAAACGCGAAACAGTCAACCAAATCCAGATAATCCCACATATTATAAGTCCTATCTGAACAAACTTGATAGAAAAACTCTTCAAAAGTATTATCAGCAAAATAACCATCTAGTATTTCCAGAAAATACTTATTAGGATCTTTTCTTCGCTTTTTACTTCTCTCTATCGCCCATCGTGGTTTATGCTCTTGCATTTGTACGGCTCATTTATTTCTACATTCTCTATTCGGGCCATGCACTGTTTATTGACCAAACATTACTAGAGCTGGATTTGAAAATTATCCTCACATGTACATTACTTATGCTAGCAGAATCATCCTTCGTTAATGGATTCAAACTCTGATTGGTCATAAAAGGCACCTTACCAGGATCTCCGCTAAATAAAGGTCTTGCTCCTACAGCTTGGTTGGGGATATTCTCTATTTTATATGGATTAGGGTGCTTTAAATACTCAGGTAAATCAGCAACAGGATTTTTATTTAGTCCATCAAAATTCAATATTTTCACTCCCTTTGCAGAAAAGGGCACGTTTTGCTCTATCTTATTAGTAATGGTACCATCCGCGATTTTCTTTCTCTTATTTTCCCAGTCTTGCGTGAGAATAACATCTATCGCATGCTTTATCCCTTCACTTGCTGCTCCTGATGATTTGAAAGCCCCAGCTACTGATGTATTCACACCAAGATTAACATACTTACTATTCTTGCCACGCAGAACTCTCATCATTAAATCATACTTGCTATTGACAAGTCCACCCGCATTAAAAACGTGTTTTTTTGCGGTATGATTACTAGAATCCATTGCATCTTCTTTTTTAACACTTGTAAATTTCCTAGGTCTTTCCCCTTTAAAGAATTTTAAAATTTCGTTCAATCTTTTCAGTTGATCTGCCCCAAGTGCCTGATGCTTATTCTTTAGTTCTTTCTTAGCTGTCTGTGCCCTTTTTTTAGGGTCCTTCTCATTAGGAATCGTATTTTTGGGATAAATATCCTTCCAGAGGTCGTCTATCGTGCGAGCGGTGACATCCATGCCATCTGGATAGCCCTCACTTCCACCTGTAAAAGGAGCAGCAGAACCTCCTAATGCAGTATTTGGAGCTATAGATATCTTAAAGTCGACATCATTATCTTTCTTGTTTTTGCTTAACTCTGGTATGGTAATTTTTGTCTTTACAGGTTTCCCTCTTACTTTTTTCTTTATTTTTTGGTTGTACTTACTCTCCAATGTTTTTCCTCTATTCTTAATATCTTTATGAAAAGCCTCATAAGTAGGGGTTTTCTTAATATTAGCAGGCTTACTAAGTTCCTTTATTATCTCATTTACGTAGGTTTTATGCTTTTTCCTATCTTCAGCCGTAAGGCCGTCTTTAGATTTATCCTTCTTTCCCTTCTTCCCTTTCCCAAAGAGCTTCTTTACTTTTCCCGCAATGAACTTGATGATCTTATTCACCACTTTATCAATGGGCTTGCGGACTTTCTTAATGATGTTTTTGATGGCTTTGCCTATTCCATCCAGTTTGAGCCATTTGGCTATGAAAGATAGGAGAATGGGGACCGTCTTAGCCAAGGCCTTTTCTATGAAGGCACCTGCTTTCCCTATTTGGCCCATAGCTATCTCTACTATGCTGTTAAAGATGGACTTAATGAATTCTATGATGCGATCTATGTTTTCAATGAACCACAT
>JBCCLI010000244.1:0-9626 GCA_039026975.1 Bacteroidota bacterium
AGTTTTTGTCCTTTCTGAAGTATATACACTAGATCTATATCACTTCCATCATGTTGAATATTTTCAGCATAGCTTCCAAACAAGCCTATTTCTTGGATATGAAATTCCTTCCCCAGAAATTTTTTCTGTTCTCTTAAAATGTTAAGGATTTCTTGAGTTCCCATAAGAAAACATCATCTTGAATATCAACTGCATCCCCTATAAGTTAATTTTATTTACTTATACGCCAAATAAGGGCTTAGCCATCTTTCCATTTCAGCAAGGGTATAGCCTTTACGCTCCGCATAAGAAGCTACCTGCTCTTCAGTAATTTTACCTAGCCCAAAGTAGTGGGACTTTGGATGGGCAAAGTATAAGCCGCTTACGGAAGAGGCCGGATACATGGCCAGATTCTCTGTTAAGCTGATTCCGGTATGTTTCTCTACATCCAGCAGCTTGAAGAGGGTAATCTTCTCCGTATGATCTGGATTGGCTGGGTATCCAGGCGCAGGACGAATTCCATCATAGGCTTCCTTGATGAGCTCCTTATTTTCAAAAGTCTCATCTGCAGCATATCCCCAAATTTCTCTCCTTACTTTTTTGTGCATAAGCTCAGCAAAAGCCTCAGCAAGTCTGTCTGCCAATGCTTTCAACATAATGCTACTGTAATCATCATGCTGAGCTTCAAACTCTTCCAACTTGGTTTCTATGCCCTCTCCTACCGTAACAGCAAAACCTCCCATATAATCACAAATTCCGTACTCCTTAGGTGCCAGGAAGTCAGAAAGGCATACATTAGAACCCCCACTTTTGGCTGCCTGCTGTCTGAGATTGTAGAAATTGGCAATGACATCTTCCTGGCTTTCATCCAGGTAGACCTCTATGTCATCTTCATCTACCGTATTTGCCGGGAAAAGGCCTACTACCGCATGTGCTGTTAACCACTTTCCCTCTATAATCTGCTTCAGCATGGCCTGTGCATCTGCGAATAGCTTTTTAGCTTCCTCCCCTTTATTCGGATCATCAAAGATCTTGGGATAACGGCCTTTTAATTCCCATGAATAGAAGAATGGCGTCCAGTCTATATATTCGCTTATCTCTTGTAGGTCAAAGTTTCTGAAGGCCTTAATTCCTAAGCTATTAGGAGGGGTAGGTAAGCCCTGGTCCCAGTCTACTTCAAACTTGTTTGATCGGGCCTCTTCTAGGCTGAAGTAGGATTTCTCTTTTTGCCTTCTTTGGTGCCCTTCCCTTAGTTTATCGTATTCTTCCCTTACATTCTGCGTGTAGGTGAGAATATCCTCTTCTTCTCCCTGAATAAGTTGCTGAGCTACAGGCACAGACTTGGAGGCGTCCAGTACGTGAATGACAGGTCCTTCATACTTTGGAGCTATTTTGACGGCCGTATGGATACGGGAGGTGGTGGCCCCTCCTATCAGTAGAGGCGTATCCATTCCTCTCTTTTGCATCTCTTCCGCTATGTATACCATTTCATCGAGAGAGGGCGTGATCAGGCCACTCAGTCCTATAATGTCTACTTGCTCTTCTACTGCTTTATCCAGAATAGTATCCATAGGTACCATAACCCCCAAGTCTACTACTTCAAAGTTATTACAGGCGAGCACTACGCCTACTATATTCTTCCCAATATCATGTACATCTCCTTTCACGGTAGCCATCAGTACCTTCCCTACCCCACGATGACTAGTAACTTCTCCTGCAGCAGCAGCTGCGGCTTTTTCTTCTTCCATAAAGGGAAGTAGATAGGCCACGGCTTTTTTCATGACTCTGGCACTCTTCACCACTTGTGGAAGAAACATCTTCCCTTCCCCAAACAGGTCCCCTACTATGTTCATACCGTCCATTAGCGGGCCTTCTATTACCTCTAAAGGTCTAACAACCGACTGTCTGGCCAGCTCAGTATCTTCCTCTATATAATCTATTATCCCATTCACCAGGGCATGACTCAGTCTCTCTCTTACCGGCTTCTCTCGCCAGCTCAGATCAACTATCCTGGTTTTTCCACTCTGCTTAACTGTATCTGCAAATTCTACTAGCCGCTCAGTGGCATCCTCTCTCCTGTTTAGCACTACATCCTCCACTCTTTCTAGTAGGTCTGCCGGTATATCTTCATAGACCTGCAGCATACCGGCATTCACTATACCCATATCCATCCCCGCTTTGATAGCATGGTAGAGGAAAACAGCATGGATAGCTTCTCTCACAGCATTATTACCTCTAAAGGAAAAAGAAACATTACTGACGCCTCCACTTACCAGTGCGTGTGGAAGATTTTTCTTTATCCAGTGGGTAGCTTCTATGAAATCCACTGCATAATTATTGTGTTCCTCTATTCCTGTAGCTATCGCAAAAATATTAGGATCAAAGATGATATCCCATGGATGGAATCCTACCTTTTTAGTGAGAATATGATAAGCTCGCTCGCAGATTTCTATTTTTCTCTGGAAGGTATCAGCCTGCCCTTTTTCATCAAAAGCCATGACTATTACGGCAGCTCCATACCTCCTGACTTTAGTAGCCTGTTCTATAAACAGTTCTTCGCCTTCCTTTAGAGAGATAGAGTTTACTACTCCTTTTCCTTGAATGCACTTAAGCCCCTCTTCTATCACTTCCCACTTAGAAGAGTCTATCATGACAGGCACCCGAGCTATATCTGGTTCCGCAGCCAATAAATTCAGAAAACGGGTCATGGCAGCCTTAGAATCCAGCATCCCCTCATCCATGTTCACATCTATGATCTGGGCTCCTCCTTCTACCTGCTGCCGAGCTACTGAGAGGGCTTCCTCATATTTATTCTCCTTTACAAGTCGAGCAAATCGACGGGAACCGGTAACATTGGTCCGCTCTCCTATATTGACAAAGTTCGTATTCTCATTAATGACAAGAGGTTCCAGCCCACTTAAGTTAGGTAAGCTTATCTCATCAGGGATCACTCTTGGTTGAAATTCTGTGGTGACTTCTGCTATGGCTTTGATATGGTCAGGCGTACTTCCACAGCAGCCCCCAACTATATTGACTATCCCCTCTTCCAGGAAGGGCCTAATTAGCTCTGCCATCTGGTAAGGCGTTTCGTCGTACTGCCCAAACTCATTAGGGAGACCAGCATTAGGATAAGCACTTACAGGCACATTCGCTAGACGAGATAAGTCCTTTACATATTGCTTTAGCTGCTTAGCACCCAGGGCACAATTCAAACCCACACTTAACAGGTCAGCATGAGAAATAGATACCCAGAAAGCTTCTGTGACCTGTCCTGAAAGGGTTCTTCCGCTAGCATCTGTGATGGTCCCTGAAACCATAATAGGAATCCGCTCCTGTCTTTCTTCAGCCAGTTTTTCCACCGCATAAATAGCTGCCTTACAATTCAGAGTGTCAAAGACTGTCTCTATCAATAACACATCCGCTCCCCCATCCATAAGCCCCTTCGCCTGTTCATAATAAGCTTCCATTAAGTCGTCAAAGCTTACAGCCCTAAACCCTGGATCATTTACGTCAGGGGAGAGAGAAGCAGTCCTGTTGGTAGGTCCCATAGCACCTGCCACAAAGCGGGGGCGCTCAGAATCTATAAGATTGAACTCATTGACTACTTCCCTGGCTAATCTAGCAGACTCATAATTTAGCTCGTATACTAGCTCCTCCATCTGGTAATCTTCCATAGAAATGGAGGTACTGCTGAAACTATTTGTCTCAATGATGTCCGCTCCAGCATTCAAGTATTCTCTATGGATATCCTTAATGATATCTGGCTGGGTGAGAGATAGAAGGTCATTATTTCCCTTTTGTTGGCCAGGATGATCTTTAAATCGCTCCCCTCGATAGTCCTCCTCTGAGAGTTTATGCCGCTGGATCATGGTCCCCATGGCACCATCCAACATTAGTATCCGAGACTTGAGCAGGTCATGAATTTGTGCTTTTACTGACTTTCTGGTTTCAATACTCATAGGTAAGTACCTTACTATATTTTCCTCAAAAAGATCAACAGACAATCATACTGAAAAACGACCAGCTAAGAAATATCTATTTCGCCCCTAGACAAACAATCTACTAGTAGGGATATTCTCTCTTATCTAAGGGATTTCTCCTAAGAATTGTAGCGAAATTCCTTGACCGTTTGTACTAGTAGCTTGAGCTTATCAGGCTTCATATCTGGATACATGCCATGTCCCAGGTTGACGATATGTCTTCCCTTGGGAAACTTATTCATAAGGGCCTTTGTTCTGGTTACAATCACTTCATCAGGTGCGTAAACAATACATGGATCCAGGTTACCCTGGAAGGCTTGCTTTTTTACGTGTTCCATAGCAAAAGCAGCTTCAGTCTGCCAATCTAGCCCAATGACCTGACAGTCTAACTCGGCAAGTGATGACAAGGCAAAGAATGCCCCTTTAGCAAATACTATCTTAGGAACCTCCTGAATAGCGTCGCAAATTCTCTTTATGTAAGGCAAACCAAATTCATGGTAGGTATCTACGTCCAGGATTCCTGCCCAGGAATCAAATATCTGGATGATATCCACTCCTGCAGCTACCTGGCCCTTCAGATAGATAATGGTAGCCTCTGTGATTTTTTCTAGCAGTGAGTGAGAGAATACAGCATCCTGGTACAGGAGGGACTTAGGTACAGGGAAGGTTTTAGATCCACTTCCTTCTGTCATATAACAGAAGATGGTCCACGGGGCTCCTGCAAATCCAATGAGTGGGACTCTCCCGTTCAATTCTTTCTTTACTATGTTAAGGGCTTCATATGTGTCATTTAGGTTACTCTCCGCTGCAACAGGATGTAATCCTTTCAGCTCCTGGGAGTTCCTAACGGTAGAGGGGAAGAAGGGTCCTTTACCTGGAATCATCTGATAAGGTAGGCCTATGGCCTCAGGTATTACCAGTATGTCTGAAAAGATGATGGCAGCATCTACCCCTATAATGTCTACCGGTTGGAGGGTGACCTCTGCAGCCAGTTCAGGCTGCTTTATCATGGCCCTAAAACTTCCCGCTTTTTTTCTTACTGCCATATACTCTGGCAGGTACCTTCCAGCCTGACGCATAATCCAAACTGGCGGTCTTTCTACCTCTTTTCCATTAGCTACTTGCAGTAAGAGCTCATTTTTCAGCAATGCGGTTTGATTCATGCCGCAAATTTACACTAGTAGGTGGATAAACAAAAAAAGGCTACCTACCGGCAGCCTTTTATTTTTAGGTTATTTCTTACTCAGCTATTATTTGACACAGTCAAATTCTACCCTTCTGTTAACATAGTGAAGGGGCTCTAGCTTAGGATTAGTCTTATTAGCAGGTAGATTTGGAATTACTGCTTCAGCCTCTCCTTTATAATCTTTCTCAAACCGACCGGGATCTATTCCGAAGGTATTAGCGATGAAGCTTACCGCATTATCTACTCTTCTCTTAGACAGGTCCAGGTTATACTCATCAGAGCTTCTGGAATCTGAGAATCCAGTAGCCTTAATTTTAAGGGCGGCATCAGATTTCATTAGCTGCGCTATGTAGTTTAGCTGTGGGTAGAACTCTGGTGCCACAATGTCCTTATCCAGTCCAAAGTATACAACTGGAAGAATACAGGGTGTTTCAAACTGTAAGGTATCAGGATTGATAATAGGAATGGTAATCCCCTTAGCATCTACTAATACCCCTGGCTCAGAATTAGGTTCTTTATCAAAGCAATCAGGCACTCCATCTGCATCTGAGTCTAAGGCTACTCCTTTATTATCTACATCACATCCTTTAGGTGTGTAAGGCTGGTCATCCTCACTATCAGGGTATCCATCTCCATCACTGTCTTTGGCGCGTCCCTGGCTATCTACGATCATACCTGCAGGAGTATCTGGCTCAAGATCATACAGATCCGGCACCCCGTCATCATCTATGTCATCAGTAAGTCTAGACACAATGTTAACTGCTTCCCTGGCAGAACTATACACCTCTGTAAGTGGGTTATTCCACCATAGAGATTCCTCTCCGGGTCCCAGACGGAAGTGAATACCCAAAGTAGTGGTGCTGTAGCTATCAAAATCACGTGTTAAGGCTGTGCGGCTATTAGCAACATCTGCCCCTACCCCCTGTTCTGACCATCTTTGGCCATCTAACAGGTCGTCATTAGACCAAGCTATTCTATGCTCAAGTTCTAATTCTACTCTTCTGTTTACACGGAACCTCACACCTAATGCCCCGGTAAGTAGGGGATTAACTACATAGTTACTATTCCCTATCTTAAAACCCTGTTCATCCCCATGCCCTTCTGCGTTAGTCTCATACGAGTCATCCAGCAAGTTCCTGAGGTCATCCAGCGTATTCCGCTTGTTATCACTTATGCTAAAGGCATCATTAGGATCTGCTACAGCAGAACGTATTCCGCTAAAGTCATACGGTTGGCCGTTAGCATCCAATGCGTTGACATCTACGGTATATCCCATGAATCCTATCCCTCCAGCAGCATAAATATTCCATTTATTCTGCTCTTTGTAGAAGTTAATATTATTCAGATTGATCATCCCCTGAATGGAGAAGTCTCCATACCTCATTCTGTAGTTGTAGAACACTATCGGTGGGGATGCTCCTCCTGTGATTGCATTTACCTTCTGGGGAAAGTAAAGACTATTCCATGGGCTTTCATTGTGATTAGCGTATCCTTGTGAGGATCCATAATTAAGCCCTATAGTTTGGCCTAATCCTGCTTCAAACCTAACTGAGAAGGCGTGGCCTAGTGCTTTTCTGGCACTGACACCAAATCCAAATCCAGGTTGAGGTTTTACATCAGCGGACTGGTAGGCTAATCCACCTTTAATACCAATAGACCAGTTATTCCTGGGCTGTGGAGGAAAAAGATATTCTCCTTCCAGATAGTCTTGCATCTGGTCATAATCTTTTTCTTTAATATTCTTAAATCGTTCGTCTACGGGTTGATCCTGAGCGTTTACAGCTGGTGCAATGACTGAGCAGAGGAACACCAAAAACAGTAAGCGTCTAAATTTCTTCATAAAATTCCTTCTGGTTTTATTTTTCTGGATAGCTAGGATATTTGAGAACTAGTGTAGAACCCTACACTTTCAGGCATGTGGCCATGAGTTGGAATCAAATAAAACCTTTTCTTAGCTGAAGGCCTGATGAAAGCAAACTTATCAATTAGTGTTAGTAAACAATAAAGTATGTTAGCTATTTTGGTAAATAGTAGTATATGCGAAGCTAAAAATATCCTGATTCTCAGCTTATAAGCAACTTAAAAACGTCACCAAGAATGTAATTATTATTCCAAACATATAGTTTACGAAATCCCAATATATGGCTTTTTTAAATAGCAAGCATTAGACCCTATTCTCCCGATAGGTTTCGCATTTATAAATCTACTCTACGGAGAAAGAAATCTTCCACATGGTATACTTAAAGCTACCTTCCCCCATCAAGAGATAATAAGTACGAAAAGACCTGTCGGTTACTTCTAAAAAATACCAAATTTACTCAACTCACAAGCGTAAAAATCAGAACGGAAGAAAACTTTAATTGAATGGTTAAGGCCTACTCAGGAATGGTAAGATATGCTGTATAATTTGTTGGGAAAGAATGTGCCTTGACATAAACAAGGCAAGAAGAAGAGGCGACGAGCGGATTCGAACCGCTGTAAAAGGTTTTGCAGACCTCTGCCTAGCCGCTCGGCCACGTCGCCTTTCATAAATGGAATGCGAATGTAGAGATAATTACGCTTTCATCAAATGATTTTTTCTTCCATAAGAAGTAAACCTCTACATCATACATCTACTTATGTCCTATGAAATCTAGTTGTCGAAAGGAGAATCATTTATTCCTGAGGGGATCTACTTCTTTCTAATTCTATGAACGTCCGATAACAGAAATCCATGGTCATGGGCTGTAATTTGCTGAGCTTTATCCTACAGCTTTTCACTAATGAAAATTCCTTAAGAATACGATCAGCAATGCTAGCAGATAGGTATTCCAGGAGGTTCACTGGTTCTTTCATTATCTCTACTACCAGAGCGTACACACTGGCATAGTCAATCGTATCTTCCAGTTTATCAGTCTTCATGGCCCGGGATAAATCTGCTTCCAGGTAAATATCTATCTGAAAGGTATGTCCTTCTCTCCGCTCTATGGGATATACCCCATGGTATCCCTTTAACTGAATACCTTCTATTGCAATAGTGCCCAAATTCAAAAGCTTAGTTGAAAGTAATCTGATAATGTGATCTGATGGCCTCTTTTACCTCCTGATACTCTACATTCCTCCTGAGTTTCCCCTGGCTGGCCAGTGAGATCTGCCTTCTTTCTTCTGATAACACAATGACCAAGGCATCACTTATTTCACTTACGCCCAAAGCTGCCATATGCCTGGTTCCTAGGTCCGATGGAATAGAAAGAGAATCACTAATAGGCAAGATACATCTTACTGCTATGATTTTATCATGATCTATTAGCATAGCGCCATCATGAAGGGGGCTTTCTTTTTGGAAAAGAGAATGAATGAGACGAGAATTTATATTCGCATGGATCTCCTCCCCACTTTCACGAATATCAGGTAGAGAGTTATTTCCCATAATTACAATAAGGGCCCCATCTCCTGTAACTCTTAGGTCCTTAAGCGCGGAGATGATTTCTCTGTAAGCAGTATCATCCTGATCTGTGCGCGTATATACCTGCCTAATGATTCTGTCTACTATGGTATTCTTACTGATGACTGAGAGGTACTTTCTAATTTCAGGAGCAAAAATGATGACAATAGCTACAGCACCTATATTAAAAAACTGGTCAAGAACAGATTTCAGCAAGCGTAAGCCCATCAGGTCTACAATTTTCCACATGAGAAATATAGACATGATGACACTCAAGACCCGCAAGGCAAGCGTACCCCTCATCACCTGATATAAATTATAGATGATGATGGTGGTGATGCCTATATCTATGAGGTCGGCAAGCTTAACTGAAACAAATCCGATCTTAAATAATTCCATTTGTTTTCATGTACATATGGATATCAATCATCTTTTTAGCTGCTGCCACATCATGAACCCTAAGAATCTGGGCTCCTTTTTCCAGTAGTTTGGCATGTAGGGCTGTTCCTATTTCCAGATTTTCATCAGGCTCATTTTTTAACAGCTTGTACATCATGGACTTACGAGAAATTCCAGCTAAAAGTGGTAAATCCAGCATACTAAATCGCTCAAAGCCTCCCAGTAACTGATAATTATGGAGGATTTTCTTCCCAAACCCAAAACCGGGGTCAAGTATTATATCTCGAATTCCTACTTCCCGTGCTTCCTGAATTTTACTTGTCATAAAGTCCCATACCTCCTCAATGACATCATCATATTCAGCCATTTGCTGCATATTCTGAGGCTTACCCTTCATGTGCATCATCACGTAAGGCACCTGAAATTCCGCTACTACCTTCATCATATTAGTATCTAACTTCCCTGCACTAATATCATTAATGATATGCGCGCCCAGTTCAAGCATACGCTTAGCTACCCCTGACCGAAAAGTATCTATGGATACAAGAATATCCGGAAAGGACGCTAAGACTTCACTTACTACCGGCAGTATTCTGTTTATTTCTTCTTCTTCACTTACATGATCAGCACCAGGCCTGGAAGAGTACCCCCCAATATC
>JBCCLI010000245.1:0-9605 GCA_039026975.1 Bacteroidota bacterium
CCCCTGCTTCCTCTACCGCCCGTGCTGTAGCAAAGACAATGTCGTGAAAAGCACCTGCATCTGCCGTAATGGCTACTACCTCTCCAGGCTGAACTTGGAAAAGATTCTGAATGAGGTGATGGGAGAAAAGCCTAACCCTGGGTTTATCCGGTAATAACATGAGGGGGAAAATACAACCCTCAACTGAATTCAAGAAATAAGATACTATAGGTAATAGATAAGGTAAACTTGCTCATTAGTAAGCAAAGCTCATTAACTAACAAAATACTACGTTCCTGATAGTATATTTTTACAAATATTCAATATTTATTTTATATGTATTTTTCATTCTATAATTTTGTTATTTATCTACCTTTTAATTAACTATATAACTTCATATTCCGACTTACTAGAAAGAATAATTCTCCCTAATTTAACTACAATTTAAGCTCATTAGCGCCAATTCTATATGGGAAAATATTATACAATCAAAGGAGAAGAAGTTCCATTACCTGAATCTCCTAACTTCATATCTTTAGGAAAAAAAGGGAGTATAGAAAAGGTTTCAACACGCTTTAGTGAGAACGATACTTTTGGAGAAGAGGAAATAACTTCCGAGGTGATTAGGAACCTTAAACTTTCCATTAAAGATTTCTTTGCTCCCTTAAGAGAGAAAGAAGGAAGGAGTAATTTTAAGGTAGCGGCACTGATTAGCACACTTCTATCAGTTCCATTTATTAAATGGTTAGGATTAAATGAACCCTTTGTCAGAGGGTGGAGGCTAGAGGTAGTAAAGCAGGTAGCCCTTGATGCTGAGAATCCAGTTCCTCCCAGTAGTAGCAATACTGTTTTTCGATATTTTTTTAAAGGCCTTTTCCTGATAATCTCCAGAACCATTTACTTTCTACCTTTTGTTATCATCACTTTTCTTTCTGGCATGGGTATCCTCGGATTCATTTCCGAGCTTTTTAGCTATATCATGGAAAATTTCATAGGGACCAGTAAGGTCTCGTTAATTGAATTTTTGATAGAAAAATTGATAATAGATGCGGGTAAAGACTTCCTAATTAAGCTAGTGCTGTTAGGGTTTTATGTTGTTTTTGTCTGGCCTATTTACAGAATCATCATGATTCACTATGCACTAGGAATTTATAGAGAAGGGGCATTTTTTAGCATTTCAAAAATTCGAGCGGCTGTAGGAATGTTTAAGAGACATGCGAGTGTAATATATGGTGTATATGCGCTAGTCATTTCAGTGGACGTAATCATGATCATTAGCAGTTTTATATTTACCGTCTTTCCACTATCTCTGGTTTCATGGATTTTTCTCCCTACCGTTTTCCTGATATTTAGGCATTGGGTGAAAGGGCATGCCTATGGAATATTGGGGAAGTATCTTATTGCTAACGATGAAATTCAACTATCCTAACCTACTTCAGCATAATGGCTCAGACATATAAAATAACTTCACAACTAACTCGCTCTGACAAACAAATATTAGAGGAGGGGCAGATAGTATCTGTAAATCAACCTAAATATTTAGAGCAAGAGACCATCAGTATAGCTGTAGAAAGTGTGAAAGAGGCTGATTCTCTTACAGCAATTGTAACTAAAGACTTGAATAAGATTATTCAAGCCATAAAAGTAGCCTTAGGAGATGCTTCCTCCAAAGCAAGGTTTTTAATTATAGGCATTGTCTATCTTTTTTTGACTCCTTCAGGAATGGCCATTTTTTTTATTAGAGGATGGCGATTTGATCTAATAAAGAGAATGCTGTCTACTAAAAGTTCTGGATTAGCCCCAGAGATAAATTCCCTCACTCAGATAGGTATCCATGTAAAGGAAGGGATTAAAATTTTTGGTGCTAGAGCCGTTTATGAAATTCCCAAAATCATTGTTCTAGCAGCCATTGGATATAGTCATTGGGAACTTGTTTTTGATTGGACCCAGTATTTGCTGGGAAGAATGTTTTCTCCTGCTAATGCAGTTGACTTTAGTACCCAAATCCAAACTACTCAGCTTAGCCTAGGTATAACTTTCATGGTGGAATTCGTTTTTTACCTAATTCTTTCATTTGTAATTACTCCAGCTTACAAGTTGACTGAAATAAGATATGCATCAGGTCAAATTCCATATAAATCATTCTTCTCAATGTCTGTTCTTCAAGAAAGCTATAAGCTTTACAAAAAGTACCGATTTTCTACTCTTACTATGTACATTTGGGATATAATTATTTCTATTCTTAGCACTTTAGTTGCGTTTATCACTTTTATCATTCTTCCGTTCATTTCGTTTCTTGTTCTACCCTTTTATAAGCTCATCTTCAAGCATCTAGCTAAAGCATATGGTTACGGGGTTTTAGCCAGGCGGTTACAAGCTAATGGCGACCTGCCTGACCAAATTAATATTCATACTAGAGGGATCAAAAAGGAGGAAACTAATTGAAACCATAAATTGGAATGACATTTATAGAGTTAATTGTCTAATACCTGCTCAGCATCAGTAAGATTTAATCCATATTTTTAGGCAGACGAGTCCGTATCTGCTGTACCATATTTTACCAAGCATCATGGATGCTTATAAGAGGAATTCATATTGGATAAACGTTATCCAAATTCCTCCTAATATCTGTCTCCATATCATTTAAAATTCTATATATCTCATCCCTCACCCTAACCTTATCCTTTAAGAAATTATTAAATATAATATTGGTTTTTTCCCCAAGATCAAGACCTTCATTTAATATTCCCTGAACCGCAATAATAGAACTAGTCATCTTCCTAAAGCCAGGGTTAGCATGGCTGATAAGTTGCATTTGATAAAGAATTTCTTTCCATTCTGAAATATAATCCATGTGCTCCCGCAAACGATTCATCTGCTCAGAAAGAGTGTTAATTTTATCAAGGGTCTGCTGATTATATTGTATATATCTAGCAATGAACAGGTCAATCCTAGATATAATTTCTTTATCTAAATCTCTACTTAATGGGTCAAATTGAACTTTCTTAAGTAGCCTTACCACTCCACTATTCACACTATTTTCTACTACTTCAAGTACAGATCTCCATGTATGTCTTGCATTTCCTTGAAAATACATGCTGTCAAGAAGCTTACTTCTGCGGATATACCGTTCTATTTCTTTTGGAGAAGAAATGATACTAGCTAGATAAATAGCTATTTCCTCAAGTGGACTTACCTCTGGAATACTATCCTCATTTCTGCTTGATACATTTTCCTGTAATTCATCTCCTTTATCTTGTTGGGTAGTTTCTTTTATTCTTAAGTCCGTTAGTTCTGAAATCTTTCCATTTAACTTATCCCCCATGATCTTAAAAAAGGCCGATGTAGGATGTAGTTCATCAAACCATCCCCTTGGCTCAGATACTATCCCTCTTAGGTCTACATAATGTACCTGGGGGAATATCTCTGCTACCTCTCGCAGTGCCTTATTATACTCATCTACCATTTCTATTAGAATGAACCGCTTAAGGGTGTCATCCTTGATTTCTAGATCCTCTAGTGGTTTATATAGCCATTGCCCATTTCCCGTAGCAATATGGATGAGGCTTTGTGTAATACCTGATCCCACTTTATCAGAAGGAAGGGGATAATCATAACCATGGATAATGACTTGTATATACTGACTTTCTAACTCATGGAATAATCCAGTAAACAACCACTGATAATAAAGTAAAAGGTCATAAAAAGCCTCTTTTATATACTCCACTGCACTGGCCTTTTCAAACTCATTAGGCTTAATCAACCGAGCGAGTGAACCCGAGCTGAGTAACTGTCCTATTCCCCCTGCTAATAAGAGAAAGTGAGGGCTTTCAGATTTCAGAGCGCCTATAAATTCTCTTTGACTATACATATTAGCTAACCAATCTCCTCCACTTGAAATAGCTTTAACAGCTAACTCCTTTCTTTCTCTAAGCCAATCTGCCAAATCTTTTACAAAAACCGGATACTCAAACCAGCTATCACCATCAACTATGACTTTTACTACATCTGGATCCTTGATGAGTCTCCTTCTATACTTTTTACCATTATTCTTTCTACTCCTTTTGTTTAAGAATTCTATGATCCCCTCATCGGAGGCTACATGTCCCCTAAAGACTTCAGCACCTATACCTAACACATTAGCGATCTCTTCTACTACCCGCCTATTAAGTTCAAATTTTCTTTCTGAGGGAGCAGAGTTACCATCTTCTTGGGGAGGAATTTCTATTCCTTTATACCTCCTTAGCAGCTTTGTAGCTTCTCTCCCATATGTATTCATCAAACTGGTAGCCAATTCTTGTAGAAGAATATTCCTTTTAGCTGAATCTGAGTTTTTTTCTACTCGTACCTCAGGAATAGTCATGCTCACTTTGTCTGGGACGGATTGGCTTAGGGTTAAGTCAGCCAAAAGTATCTTATCATCCTGAAGGGTGTCCTGGTCATACAGATCAGTAATTTGGCTCAACAGCTCCTTTCTTTCGTCAGTATTCTTGCTTGGTGTGAGGTATAGCTCATTGATGAGCTGAAACAACCTCAAATTATATCCAGCCTGAGAAGTAATGGGAGGGACGTAATATGGTACAACAGAAGGTGAATCTGTTGCCGCACTAAGTATCTCAGCTAAGGCCTTCCTAATGTGGTAAAGAAAATTGCCTTCTCTATTTTCTAATTCCTTTATGAGTCGTTTCCTTCCTTTATCAGGAATTTTACCATTCCTAAACCATGGAAGTTGGGAGAGTATAGAGAGGTTTTCTTTAGTGAGTACCGCCTGCTGTAATTCTCTCTCCAACACATCCCCTAGGTGGAGCGTAAGTTCCCAGTATATTTCAGGGTACACAGCTGAGGCGCATATCCAAAGAAATAAAGGCTCAGATACATGTGTTTTCAAATAGCCAACGCCAGCATTTTCCAGGAGGATAGCTTGTATATCCAACAACCACCTGTCCATCCTGTTATCTATCAGCTGGTCAAAGTGCTGGATAACCGCTACTAGTCCTTCAATAGTAGCCGGGGCGTATACAAAGTGCTCTGATAATACATTTTCCTTCCAGCCCCAATATGAGATGGGAACGGTAGATAAGATGCCAACTGCTTCCCAGGAATTAATAAAATTTGTTACCCACGGATATATATTTTGTTCATATTGGTTGAAGAAAATATTTCCTGATCCTAAGATTATCAGCCTTTCTCCCCGATTAAGATTCTCTAATTCCAAAAAAGCATGTGGCTCATCTGGACTCAGGAAATCCTTAGTAGGGGTACATATCCGTGGATCTCCCTGAAAATAGTATAGGTCGACTGATATGCCATTAGCATGCATAAGCTGAGCTAAGTGGATAAACCAATTTGCTTGATAACCTTTTAGCTGTTCAGTATCCACAAGCATGATATATGCCACCTCAGTGGATTCTTGCAGGTACTCTACTATAACTGTGCCTGCATGGGATACAGTAGCGTTTATGGTTCTGCCAACATCAATTATAGCAGTATTACTCCCTATGCTCTCCTCACTTGAAAGTAAAGGTCTGACTAGGGCAGAGGACGCTACATCTATTATCTCCATAGAGGGTAGGGATACCGGAGGAAAGTATCTGTAAGGAGGCCCCAGGGATGGTTTTTCTTCTTTTGTGGGAGAAGGCCTAAACAAGAGGTAGTATATAACTATCCCTAAGAGTATAGCTCCAAGGATAAAATATACATACCGTTCTTGTATAGGGGATACATATATGATGACGGCTAGTATCACCATGATACTCCCCATAATGGATTGCCGATTCAGCTTAGGGAAGGTCCATTTGTTTTTTTCAGAAACTACTGCTGGAGAATGTTCCAAGGTATCTGAAGGTACCCTTGCTGAAGGGACCTGTTCAACTAATCCATGAGTTAGCAAATCATCAGCACATGCAACTAATCTTTGAAAGACTTCCCAGAATTTCTGCTCCTCATCTGTACTTTTCACTAATACTGGAGCCAAATATTTTCCTAATTCTTGAATATAGGTAGATAGGGAAACAGTCTTGAGGTCCAACTCATGGCTAAAATAGGAATGAAGTTGGAGGCAATCCATATATTGGTCTAGACAGATAGGGATCCCTCTTGCCTTCAAAGAATTCATTAACCATGAAAAGAGAAAATCTTTCATTTAAGAGCAGGTATTATGGCTGAAACATGCTGAAATCAATTCATGCAATTGGATCTTCAGATGCCTCACTTTGGTCTATTTCCAGTAACATCCTGTCCATATCATCCTTATGTTTTAACAATACACAATAGCTTAAGGTAAGTACTTCCTTTTCTGTAGGGGAAATACGTTCTATTTGTCCTTGTTCTCCTGTCTTGATTTTATCTACCCTAAACTCTCTGTAAGCGTCTAAAACTTGAAGCCATGAGAGTAACTCTGCTGTAGCTGGCTTTCTGTTTTTGATGGTAGCTCGTATGTGGTCAAAGTGGCCTAAGAGCGTATCCAGCTCATCAGAGGAAAACCGAAGTCCTTCCTTATTTTTTCCTGTAAGCTGGGCATCAATTATTTCCTGTAATTGAGATGGCTCAGGAAATCCTATATGGTGGTAAATACATCTCCTAAGAAAAGCATCTGGTAACTCCTTTTCCCTGTTACTAGTAATGATCACGATAGGCTTCAATTCATCTTCTGTAATGTCAAAAGTCTCAGCTGTTTCATCCACCATAAACCTAAAGTCTTCCAAGGCTTCCAATAAATCATTCGGAAATGCTCTTGGGGCTTTATCTATTTCATCTATCAGCACTACAGATCTCCTTTTACTTTCCCTCTTGGACAACTTAGCCCTAAGAATGGCACTCCCAAAAGCCCGAAAATCTATGTATTTGTAAGCATCTTCCCTTCCTTTATTATCCAAAAGAGAAAAGATGACTTTATCATAGGCGGAGGTCCCCTCTTTTATTTCTTCAAAGGGATTTTCCCCCTTTATACTGATCATTTCCGTATTGGCATCCGAGAAATGCCTGAGTGAATCATACCTATAAAATAAATCTTTATAAACTGAATCATGCTTGGCAGTAAACCTGTATGGTTTTTCATATACTCCATTCTCTTTATTCTCACTAAGTTGATGCGCTATACTAGCAGCTACCATGGTTTTCCCTGTCCCTGGAGGCCCTGTAATCAATAGGGGTTTCTTAAGAAGAAGGGCAACATGGATAGCCCTGGCCAACTCCGTATTGGCTATATAATTCTCAGGTTTATTTAGACTAGCTAAATTTGGAAGTCCTTCAAGCGTAGCACTTGGATTTCGGTAGGGATTTAATTTCTCAAGTATAGAAAGGGGTTGACTAGGCATGGCTCTTATGATAAACATTGAAACTTTTATGTATTTCGTCGAAGGTCATTTGGCTTTTGTGAAGTTTAAAAGTTTGAATAAGCTCTTCTCTTGAAAACTTTTCCCCCATGTTCATTTCGTCTTGTAGAAACGTAATTATAACATCCGTTTCTACAGGTCCTAAAGGAAAGATGTTACATTGGTGATATAACCCTTCTATCCGATCGTGTAATTCCTTAAGCATTGCAGGAAATCGCTTTTGAGGATTTCCAGTTAACACTCTCTGTAAACGGGATAATACAGGATACTCAATACAAAAAAAGATATACACCGTCTTCTGCAGAGGCATACTCTGCCCCTCCCCAATGAAAAATCTTATGAAATTTTCGATAACCTCAACAAAGGATTGATCAAACTTTTGATGGTTCTTGGGTGTCAAATTGATGCGGCAGAGAAGGTTAATAATGTGGACGCTGTTCAGATTATCCATGCCTTCTCCCCGTAGCAGCCATTCCAGATTAACCTCTATAGGCAAAGGGCTATTGGAGGATCTTCCTTTAATAAAGTAACTCTTTAGCTTCTCCTTAAGAATGTCTTGGTCGTTGGTTACATCTAAGTTTAACCAAGGCCTGCCTTGTTTTTCAAGGAAAGGAGAACCATACTCTTCTAATGTTAGTGGCGGGAAAAGTATTTTTTCTTCTAAATATACTTCTGAATTCAGGAATCTTTCTACTAACCACCATGGATTATCAACGGAAGATCCCAGGATAAAGGCCAGGTTAATCTTGTTTTCAGCCTGAGCTGCCCATGTATGCCTGAGGGTATCCATTTCTTTTATTCTGTCGCAGCTTTTTGCCCAATAAAGGGGGGAGGAAGGAATACGATTTCTTTGATCTGTGGATTGGCTAGATGGTAAGATGCCATCCAGTTTAGTTTTCTTTTCGATTTGGTATTGCCGAAGTAAGGCATTTAGCCTTTGGTAGAGTTCCGTACCTCTATCAAAATCTGCAAGAATAGTATTGACCAAAGTAGCTACTCCACCTACTCTTCTTTGATGAGCATTATCAATTATACTACCCCACACGTCAATCGAATTACCCTCAAAGGAGATAAACTCAAGAGGTAAGTCCGCGTCCCCAGCATATCTTCTGATAACCCGTACTTCGTTAATTCTTCTGGCCAATAAATCTCTTATTTCTCTAAGGGAATTCATTTTTTAACAAGTGAGCACTTAGCTATTTGATTAATTTATCCTTTTCTTCATATTTCTAAGCACACTTAAAAGGGATTGAGTAAGTCTATTTGTTTCAATTTTAAATTGCTCGTTTGCTATTGTACCCAAACTATTTTCTCTATTTAAGTTATTTATTCTGGCCCTTAACAATATAATTTGATCCTCCATTGTACTTAAGCCTGGGACCTGCTGAGATAAGCTTGTTATTGTATCCAGGATATAATCCCAGTCAGAGGTATTATCTACTATTCTTATCAAATTATTTAAAGTATCTGAAGGGGAAGTGGTTTCACTACTGGTATCTGATCCTGCCTTCATTTCCCTTTCATAATCTGATAATATCTTTTTTAACTGAGTATTAACTGGTGTACCCGACTGGTAATCCTCCATAATCAAGTTGATCAGCTTAGGGATTCCTTCAAAAACTCTATCATGAGCTGCATTAATAGCGCTGTCCCACATAGTAGTAGCATCACCTTGCAAAGTTATGTACTGTGAGGGTATACCTGCATCATTGACATACCTTAAAATGACTGATTGTAACACAACTTTTTGGGCTAAAAGTGATCGAAGTTCCTGGAGTGATTTCATAAGATTTAAAATATAAGTTTTAAGTAAAGACTTCGTGTAAGAGTTTGACTTTTATCTAGCGTTTGGAAGCAATGAAAGACTCATATTCTATCAAAATCTTCTTTAGTTCCTTTTCAATATCTGTTCCCTTGTCAGTTTCATTAAGAATAACCTGTATTAACTTTGGAATCCCATGCAGTACCCTATCGCTTGCAATTTTCACAACACTATTCCATTTATCTTTTGGGCTTCCATCCCAATCTATGTCCTGAATAGGAAGTCCTGCTTCAGTTGCATATCTAAATATTTGCTTCTGGGTTACTATATAGCGGGCTAGCAGTTTATACAGTTTTACCTTAGGATTAGGGATACTCTTAGGCTTTAAGCTCCAGCTAAGCACTTCTTCATTCTGGACGTACAATCCCCAGGAACTCTTATCCACTCCTGAAGCTTTAGGGCCAGGCATCACATCTCTATAAATCCTGTCCCCTTGGCCAGAAGTATCTAACACCATTTTAGCTCTACCA
>JBCCLI010000246.1:0-9597 GCA_039026975.1 Bacteroidota bacterium
AAACTCGCAGAAATATTAATCTCATCAGTCTGGGCAAAAGTAGATACAGAAAAGGCCAGGAAAGCGAATACAATTATGTTGCTTTTCATAGTGTAAAGGGTGAAAAAAATATTTCAATCTTACAGTTAGTTTATTAAGTAATACTTGGAATAGCCGTTAGGGTCATGGTGCAGGTATAGATGCCGGGTGGGATGTTTTGGTCTAGGAGACTTAAGCGCCCTCCCATGTCAGCATGATCATTAATTGTGCCCAATCGGATCTGGATCAGAAATCTGTTTTCTTCAAATTCTCCAGCATTTCCGGAAGAACCAGGGGTAAGTATGGTTTTTTCGGTTTGGGAGGCGACAAAAACTCCTGTGTAGGTATGTGACCAATTTGCGTTGCTAGTAAGGTCAAACATAGGGTAATCGGGGGTCCCAAAGTTCCATCTAATCCCAGCCTCTCCAGCTCTACCATCTTCTACAGCTATACAATAGGCGAGATTGATTAAATCTAGTTGATCGCCGTTCTCATTAGTGAAAGGAGTAAAGGATGCACTTACCTCAAAACTGGTAGAAGAAGCTACCTCAAAGGATGCATTCCCAACTTTCCCTACTTTATAGTCTGAGAGAGTAGAAAAAGTGAAGGATATGGAGGAGTTCCCTGATATTCGCAATTCAATAGACTGTGCAAAAGAGGCAGAAATGTTAATCTCATCAGTCTGTGCTATGATAGATACGGAAATAAAGACAAGGGAAACAGTTGTTATAAGGCTTTTTAACATGCTTTATTCTTTGAACATCAAAAAGCAGTAAAGCCACCAATAATCCATACCTAATCACTGAGGATACTTACAGAATAGGGGGGAAGTACCAGGGAGTCTTCTGTAAAACTTACCTGGGGCTTGGACATGAATAGTACCTGCTGATGTAAAGGGGTAGGGATGGACTGCTTTCTTCCTGATACATTGTGGACTACCATGTATTTTTGATCTCCTAACGCTCGGTAAAATACTACAAGCTGCTGAGGGAGATCTTCCCTGTAAGGTAAAAGGGTTCCTTCTCTGAGGATAGGGTGGTCATTTCTCACAGAAATGAGTTGTTTATAATGATGGTAAAGAGAGGAAGAGTCCATTTGTTGAGCAGATAAAGCAGCTAGTTGATGAGGAGTATTATAGGTGATCTCCTCCCATGCTGCGTAATATGGGTTATCTGTATTCTCAGTCCATAGGAAGGGTTCTCGTATTTGCTCATCTGGTTTTTCCCCTTTCATACCTAGCTCTTCTCCATAATAGAGGAAGGGCGTTCCCGGTAGGGTGAGCAGGAGATTAGCGGCTACTTTCAGTCGATTCGTATTGCCTTTACAAACGGAGGCTATTCTATTCTGGTCATGATTAGTTAGAAAAGTGGCGTCGTAATAGGTAGAAGAATATGATTGATACAGTTTTTGTATGGCCATCCATTTCTGTACTATGCCTAGGCTGTCCTTGCCTTTCTTGGCAGCTGTACAGATAGCCGTTGCCAGGTCAAAATTAAAAGCGGAGGGAATACCCTCCAGGTAAGGGGCTATGGCAGCAGCTGTATCCCACATTTCTCCTACTATGAATACATCCTCTTTCTGCTTACGCATATGATCAGTAAACTCCTTGAGAAAGGCTACATTATCAGCAACCCGTTCTTCACGGTTGAGAAACTTAACGGCATCCAGCCTAAATCCGTCTACCCCTTTCTCTAGCCAGAACCTCCCTATATCCATGATCTCCTCTCTAAGGGGTGGGTGGTAGAGATTAAGGTCAGGCATAGCCTTCCAGAAGAAGCCGTAATACTTCTCCTGATCATATGCCTTTTTCCCATTCCATGCTTCCTTTACCTTTAGCCAGTGCCATTCTGGGTCTTTGGCTATGACCTTCTCATCATCTGACCAGACATAATAATTCCGGTAAGCATTCTCAGGTCCTTCCAATGCCTGCTGGAACCATGGGTGCTGATCTGAGCTGTGGTTAAAGACCATATCCAGGATCACCTTGATCTTTCTCCTGTGGGCTTCCTCAAGGAAATTTTCAAAGTCTTCCATACTCCCATAATCTGGGTGGACGGCCTTATAATCTGTCACATCATATTTATGGTAAGAAGGAGAAGGATGAATAGGCATGAGCCACAGCATGTTTACCCCTAGGTCTTCCAGGTAAGTCAGCTTTTGGGTCAGGCCCATGAAGTCGCCTATATTATCACCATTCCCATCTGCATAGGCATGCACAAAGATTTCATAAGCTACCCCTTCTGTCTTGACTGATGGATACATACCTGTGTTCACTGATGGTTGGCAGCCCAGTAGACTGATCAGACAACTACCTGCTAGCCCCTTTAAATAGGAGAAACGCCTCATATCATAAAAAACAATACCGTAGCAAAGCTAATGGCAAGCACCATTTCCAGTATACCGGCTCCCAGGTTCTGGTCTCGAGTAATTTCATCCAGGAGATTAGACCTGCGGAGGATGATTCTGTCTAGGATAAATCTAAGGATAATTAAGAAGAGAATGACTAGCCCCAGATCTAATACTACTGCAAGTATGTCTTGCTGTAAATTATCTACATCTCCTGAAATAGCTCCCATGATGATGATACCTATGGAAATCAGCCCACCAGAGAAACCTGTACCTGCAGCCACATTATCTTGCTCTATTTCATGGTGGAAAGAGTAGGGGATCATGCGCTCATATATCCAGGCGAAGAGGATGAGGCCTATCTGTCCTATGAGAAAGAATATCAGGGCACTTAGGGGACCACCTCCTTCTCCGTAAATAGCTCCTGCTATGACCAAGGCAGATGATATATACACTGCGGCTTCTACTATGCCGGTACCTGCGTTTTGGTCTTCTATGAGTTCTTTACGTACGGGGAATTTGGTGAGAATAAATTTATTATTGATTTCCCGGGAGAGGTTCAGAAGAAGAATCCCTCCCAAGGAGTAGCCGATTACTTCCAGGGCATCCAGACCAAATCCTTTGCTGGACCCATGGTAGGCCGCCACAAAAATGATGGCTATGCTCAGGCAGTATCCTGCATAGCTTAAGGCTATAGCGGTATTATCTTTCTCCACCAACTCCTCATCCAGGTCATAGGAAGAAAAGAAATGCTTTAACCACTTAGCTCCCAGCAGCAATAGAAAGAAAACGGTAATATAAAATAGCCCTTGTAGTAATTGGGAAAGAATGCTTTGAAAGTCAAATGCGAAAGTCTCCATAAACAGGTAATAGCTGTTCCAACTTACAAAAAATACATGGAACCTAAACAGGAGGGCAGGCATTTAGGCCACTGATGCACAGATTGAATACAGATATTTTTATTTGTGCCTTAATCTGTGAATCTATGGCTATTTATAGACGATGTGATTTTATAAAATGTTTTATTTAATTATCACGCAAAGCCGCCAAGACGCGAAGTGAAAACAACGTGAATACAACAAGAAATCTTAGCGACTTTGCGGCTTCGCGTGCAAAAAGAGTTCACCCAAAAGATGCCAGGACGCAAAGCTAAAATTAGAGAGAAATGGTAAACACACTTCCTTTTCCTTTTTCACTAAAGAAGCTGATTTCGCCTTTGTGAATGCGGATGATTTGTTGGGAAAGGCTGAGGCCTATGCCCGAGCCTTGGGCCTTAGTACTGAAAAAGGGAATGAAGAGCTTATCCTGGATTTCCAGGGGGATGCCAGGGCCATTATCCTGAATCTGGATGACCACCTTCTGCTGAGGGTCTATATGGGCCTTCACCCGTATAAGTGGATTTTTCTGATGAGATACTGCCTCCATGGCATTTTTGATGAGGTTGATAAATACCTGTTCCAGCAGCTTGGCATCTGCATAGCGGGAAAGGCTGGCCTCTATGTCAGTTTCTACGGTAATAGTAGCTCCCTCTAGTTCCGCTTTTAGGAGGACAAGAATTTGTTGGAGAATGCCCCCCAGGTCTACCATTTCAAATTCAGGCGGAGGGATGCGGGTCAGATTTCGGTAGGCCTTCACAAACTGTAGGAGTCCATGGCTTCTTCTCTCTATGGTTTGTATGCCCTGGAGCATATCCTCAGCATGAGAAGAGGGAATGCTAGCCAGTGGGATAGGTTGGTCTTCCTCATCTGCCAGGTACTCGTGTATGACCCCGGAAAGCGAAATGATGGGGGTTACGGAATTCATGATCTCATGGGTGAGCACCCGGATGAGCTTTTGCCAACTTTCCATTTCTTTTTCATCCAGCTCCTGCCTGATGTCTTGAAGAGACAGTAAGGTATACCCTTGGTTTTGGAGACTAAACTCACTGGCCTGGACGGCTACATGCTTCAGCTGATTTTGAACCACAAACTTGATCAGGTGTTTATCTCCGGCTTGCATACTTTCCAGGGTAGCGTGTAGTTCTGGAACCAATTTTTGAAGAGATTGGATATACTTAAGATGAGGCCTTCCCAGCATTTCTTTAGCTGCATGGTTCATGAGTAAGACCTCCCCTAACTTATCATAGCAGATCAGGGCTACACTCACATGCTCCACTACATACTGCAAATACTGGTAGTGGGACTCCTTTTCAGCCCTTAGTTCCTGAAAGCTGTTAATGATCTGATTGAAAGAATTATGTAGGAGGGTAAAGGACTTCCCTTTTTTCCCATGGTAGAAGGTCTGGGTAAAGTCCTTATATTTTATGCCCAGGAGGAAGTTGCTAAGGTCCCTATTAGTTTTCTCTACAAAATAAATGATTTCTATCACCAGTCCCACCATAAGCCCCCAGAGTAGAATCTGGGTCATCCATTTAGGGTCTTCCTGAAGGGAGCTAAGTTTAATACCCCATATGATGAGCACTAACCCCAAGACCCGTATGACTAGCTGTATTCTAAACGTTTTCATAGGCGCCTCCCTGCTATAATCCGTACTTATCCATCTTTCGGTAAAGGGTAGTTCTCCCCAGGCCGAGTTCCTTAGCGGCCTTGCTGATGTTACCGTCAAACTTTTTGAGCGCCTGGAGAATAGCCTCCTTTTCCCGCTCTTCCAGGTTTAAGGTAGCAGAAACTACCTGGGTAGCAGTAGGTTCATTAGTCCCAAACTCCAGTAGGCTATCTACCCCCATGATGGTGGCCCTTTCCACCATATGCTGGAGTTCACGCACATTTCCTGGCCATGCGTAGCTTTCCAGTTGTTTCCTCACTTGGGCGCTTAGGCTGATGGGCTGCGTTTGGTATTTCTCTGCATACTTTTTGGCAAAAAAGGCCACCAGTTCCGATACATCTGTATTCCTTTCCCTCAGGGGAGGAAGGGTCAGGGGGACTGTATTGATGCGGTAGAGCAGGTCTTGCCGGAAGCTTTGCTCCTTGACCATGTTCAGGATATCCTTGTTAGTAGCACATACCAGCCTGATGTTGACGGGAATCACTTTATTAGACCCTACGCGGGTGATGGTCCTACTTTGGAGGGCGGTCAGAAGTTTCGCCTGCAGGGGTAGGGAGAGATTCCCAATCTCATCCAGGAAGAGGGTTCCACCTTCTGCCGCTTCAAACCTTCCTTTTCTATCCTCCCTTGCATCTGTAAAAGCGCCTTTAACATGGCCAAATAGCTCTGACTCGAAGAGATTCGCAGCTATGGCACCCAGGTCTACCTGTATAAAGGGCCCTTTGGCACGAGTAGACTGTTCGTGTATGCTCTTGGCAAAAAGTTCTTTCCCGGTTCCATTCTCTCCTAAAATCAATACATTTGCATCTGTAGGAGCTACTTTTTTTATGATAGAGAATAGGCCTTTCATTTGGGTATCACTACCTATGATCTCTGTTTTTTCTTGCCTATCCCTAGGTTTGCTTCGTTTCCGAGAGGGAGGAGGACTGATTTCTCCTCCTTTAATCAATTTGATATTTTGGATCAGTTCGTCATTCTCCCATGGCTTCAGAATAAAGTCTGCTGCTCCTTCTTTCATCCCTCTTACGGCTAGCTGTACATCCCCAAATGCGGTCATTAAAATAACTTCCGTTCTGGGAGAGATTTTCTTGATTTTTTTGAGCCACCTGAGTCCTTCTTTTCCACTAGTAAAGCCAGAAGTAAAGTTCATGTCCAGGAGAATAAGATCCACGGGGGAAGACTGAAGAAGTTGTTCCAGTTTGTGGGGATTATTTTCTGTATTTACAGAACTGAAGTGTCTTTTTAAGACCATTTTGGCTGAGAGAAGAATATCCTCGTCATCATCTACTATAAGAATGGAATAAGCTCTTGGCATTAAGTTGAATATAGGTCTCTTTCGGCTAATTGCAAGTAGATAAAAGATATGTAAGAAAGGATGTTGGTTGCAATCAGTGAATGAGTAGAAAATATGACAGTGTTAATGAATGTAAAATAGACTGGAAAGAAAGGTAACAGAACATCTACCCAACCTTAATTTTATAGGATTTGGGGTAAGAATATCCCCATTATAGTGTTAGATCGTATTCTTTAGTTAATCCTTATCTGCCTTCTGAATTCTATTGTAGCAGTCGCTTTCACACAGCCTATAAGCCTTTTTTAGTAAGAGGGAAGTACTCCTCCGGCTAACATGAATCAGCGCCCTATTAAGTCAGCGCTCTATTAAGATTGAAGCCATAGGCCTCTCCATATTGGGATAAATTTACCTGTCCGGAAAAGTATCTAGTAATTAAAGCAGGTTGTATGCTAAGAAATTGTAGGGAGACTCCCAGGTCCTCTCCTTGAGAGGAATTACTGACCTGCTTAGGTATAACCATCTCACAATTAGCTACCCGTTTTCTGATTTTTACAGTATTGCCGCCAGTTTCTACCTTTTCTTAACGGGTTGATATATGCAGCTTTATACTAGTTCTAACCCTATAACTTTTACCATCATGAGCATGCAAATAGCAGTTCTGATCACCACTTTCCTTTTTGCAATTTTACCAACAGGCCATCTTATGGAAACTAACACAGAAGATCCTTATGTCATAGAAATCACCACCTTTACCTATAAGGAAGGAGTAAAGGCTGACACCTTCTGGATCAGAGATGCCAAAATTCAGGAAGATTACACCAGTAAGCAACCAGGTTTCATTAGCCGGGAAAGCGCTATGTCTGAAGAAGGAGAAGTAGTGGTAGTCGTCAGATGGAAGACCATGGCTGATGCTGAAGCTTCCATGAACAAGTTTATGCAGGACCCTTCTGTAGCTGATTACGCCCAAATGATTGAAGGTCCTTCTATGAAGATGAAACGTTACCAAAAACAGTAAGAGCATGAATACCTTTGAAGTTATCAGAAACGGGCAGGGAGAAGATTACGATTATGCCCAAGACCATTGCTATGTCAAGCTCTCTTCTCACCATACTAATGGGGAACTGAGCATAGTAGAAGATACCCTCAAACCAGGCTTTTACCTGGCTAGGCACCACCATAAAATCATGACAGAGATTTTTTACATCCTGGAAGGGGAAGTAGAGTTAATCTTTGATGATGAAACCGTAGTGGCTAAAGCCGGGGATACTATTACTGTGCCTCCACATGTTTGGCATGCAGCCAGCTGTAAGGAGGGAGGGAAAATGATGACCATATTTAAGAATGGACAATTTGATCTGTATCTGGAGAAACTTTCCAAGATGACTGACGCAGATTTTGCAGATACAGAGAAGATGAAAGCAGTTTCAGCAGCGTTCGATATTTATGAAGGGTAAACATTAGGTATAAATTATAACACTGTTAGTAGATTGTCCTTGATATATTTTCGGATGCTTAATTAGGGGATTGTAAGTAGCTTACATGTTCACTAGCGGCACATGAAAACAACACTTTCCCCTCTTCTACCTTTTCATTTTCAGGAGTGTTTACGCTTTCTCAACAGGAATATAGATGAGCCTGTATGGAAAGTAGATGGAGGCCGGCTGCTTAAGCTGTTTTCGCTTGGAGAAAAGTCAGTAGTAGCAGAGATAGTAGCAGAAGGGTATCAGCTACACATTCTGTTTGCTGATTCTCTTGAGGAGAAACAACTGCACTACGTAAGACAGTATGTGGCTGAGTGGCTAGACATAGAAAGGGATCTTGAGCCTTTCTATCGTCAGTTAGCCCTATGTCCACTCCTGGGACCTATTCTCCATAAGTATCCAGGTATGCGACTTATCAGGATGCCAGACCTGTTTGAAGCTATTAGTTGGGCTATCCTGGGGCAGCAGATAAACCTCACGTTTGCCTACCGTCTGAAGCAACGGATCACCCACGAATGGGGTGCCTCTCAGGTGTACCAGGGAGAAACCCTATACGCTTTCCCTGAACCTACTGTAATAGCCGCCCTTAGCCCGGAAAGCATGCGGCCTATGCAGGTTTCTCAGCGTAAGGCAGAGTATCTAATTGGGGTAGCCCAGGAGATCTCTTCTGGTAAGCTCTCCAAAGACCAACTGCTATCAAGCCAAGACCCGGTTTCGGAATTAGTAGCTATCCGTGGGGTGGGGAAGTGGACAGCAGAATACGTACTCATGAAGTGTTTAGGATACACGCATGGATTTCCTATTCAGGATGTAGGTCTTCATAATGCCATCAAAAAACGACTTGGTCTGGACAGAAAGCCTACCTATAAGGAAATAGAAGCATATGCGGAGAAGTGGACTGGATGGGAAGGCTATGCTACTTTTTATCTATGGCGTTCATTAGGCCCAGATTGAATAATCTGCACCAGGTTTGAATTTAACGGATTTATAATGTAAGTATTAGCATGAATCTGGCGGTACTTATAGACGGAGATAATATTCCTTCTGCCCATGTGAAGGAAATGATGGAAGAAATAGCCAAGTACGGTAATCCTACCATCAAGCGTATCTATGGAGATTGGACTAAGCCTCATCTTAGAAAGTGGAAAACCTTATTGTTGGAAAATGCCATTACCCCTATTCAGCAGTACGGGTACACCACGGGAAAGAATGCTACTGATTCGGCTATGATCATAGATGCTATGGATATTCTTTATTCAGGGAAGGTAAATGGCTTTTGTCTGGTATCTAGTGACAGTGATTTTACCCGTTTGGCTACCCGACTAAGGGAGGCGGGCTTGTTAGTCATAGGTATAGGAGAGCGAAAAACCCCCAATCCTTTTATCGTAGCCTGTGATAAATTCATCTACCTGGAAATTCTCAAGAATGATTCGGAAGAAGTTACTGATAAAAAAGCAGCCCCTAAGCCTAAGGAAAGTGGGTTAGATAAGATTACCGCAAAAGACATCAAGCTGATCAAAACCACCATTTCCGATTTATCAGATGAGGAAGGTTGGGCGTATCTAGGGGATGTTGGAAACCTTCTCCAAAAAAAGAGACCTAATTTTGATGCCAGAAATTATGGCTTCCAAAAGCTTACCCCTCTCATCAAGTCCATTGGACAGTTTGAGATTGAAAGGCGGGAAATGGGAAACAGACGTAACAAACTTATTTACGTGAGAATTAAGCCCTCCAAGGGAAGGAAAAACTAAAACCATAATTGAAGGGGTAGTTCCCATTATCCCTATCCGGATTAAGGAAGCTGATCAGGCTCTACGCCAATAGCCCGCTATTCTTCCACAAATGAGCTTATCAGCATTTTTGACCATGTATTTTCTGGAGAATTATTAGTTTCATACACAAGTTGAGCCTCCT
>JBCCLI010000247.1:0-9582 GCA_039026975.1 Bacteroidota bacterium
CATTTCTCGCATGCCACTGTTTAGATCCTACTGTCAACTCTAGCTCTAATAATTTGGAAATTTCTTCTCTCGATAATCCGAGTTTAACCGATTCAGGAAATCGAATAGGCATTTTACCTTTACCAAAGGGATAATACTTCTGATCTACAATTCCATTTTTAATCCCTTGATTAAAAATAGTTCTAATCACCAAGAGATAATTCATAATGGTTCGCTCTGAAATCTTGAATCTTCCCTTCAGATAAGCACGAAACTCTTTTAACCTTGAAACACTAATCTCCTCAAACTTTATATCTTTCTTTTTCACAAATTGCTTAAATCTTTCTATCCTGGGTTTATCGGAAACATACCGATTATATTTACCCTCTTTTCTTAAATTTTCCAGATACTTTTCTGCTTCACTGAAAAAGGAGACCTCTCCCCTATTGTTTAAATACGTTTTATGAATTGTCTGCGCAGTTGGCTCTTTGTCTTTGAGTTGTTCTGATAACTGAAGGCTATTCACTTCAGCCAACTTTTTTCTAAGCAGTGAATTTAGACGATTCGAATTAGGATGATTCTTTCGAACCTTTTTAGTCTTCTTATCCCACTGATTTTTCTCAATAGCCTGACCAATGAAAACATAAGAGGACTTCCGGTTCTCAGTTATTCTGATAGCAATAGGGTACTTCCCCTCTTTATTAGGTCTATGATATAATACTGGAGAGACCGTAGGCATGACATTCAATTAATTTTGTTCAAACATTGTTCAAACAAATCTAGTATTTTCTTACTCTAAAGTGAAATCAAAGCAATCCTAAAAACACATAAAAGACTGTTTGTCAGGTTATATAAGACCATATTAAACCAAAAATCACAGGATTCATAACCCTGAGGTCGGGGGTTCAATTCCCCCCTTCGCCACACTGATAATCAAGCACTTACGAGTACAATCTTGTAAGTGCTTTTTTCTTGGGTACAACATAGGTACAACAAATGGTGATTTTGCTTGGGGTAAAATGGAGCAATATGACAGAATTATAGGCCATTTTTTGAAAACCCAACTCTACTTTAATGAGGAGAAGTATGGGTCAGCAAGAGGCCTACAGAGGGGATACAACACCAACCTTGATTTATCTCTCCAAACAAATAGAAATAAAAGTAAATTTTGGGGGTAGGCAAGGGGGAAACCCTTAGCTGCTAACTATCACCCTATTATCCTCTAAGAAAACTTATACTTCGTCAAAAAGTATAAGTTTTTTTGAAAGCTCTTTATGAATGCCTAAAAGGCGAAGAAAATCAATTGGCCCCGTAGAGTATCTGCAATGAAAGGTACAACTTAACATAAATCCTTTTTCACACCAGAACGCCAATATGAGTATTAATGCTACTGTCCCAACAGTATAAAACAAATATTATTCACTTAACATGGAGTGAAAATGATGTCTATATTTGGCTATTCCTAACGGTCAAACTGCCCTTAAGCTTAGTTTTTGTGATTAGCACCTATTAGTCCCGACAACATCATATCGAAGAGAGGTAGAAAAGCAGAATCTGATAATCGTTTTTCTAATGGGGGCATTGGTGATCCAACCTCACCAGTAATAGCCAGAGTCGCCAATCCGTGTAGCATTACCCATATAAACACGGAGGTAGTACCAAGATGGTAATGGCTAAATTGATTATTTCCTAAGCATATTTTAACAGAATTTTCGAGAAGGAGGTAGATTTCTTTTCTACTCTTAGGGCCATCTCTAGGAAGACCCTTTAGCATGGGTAGTAATCTGTAATAATTAGGGTAGTCTCTAGCAAACTGCATGAAACTTTCCGCCATAGCATGTATTCTATGAACTGGATTTTGAATATTGATGGTAGGTTTTGTATACCCATGAAGCAGTTGAAAACCCCGTTTAATAACCAACGCATATAACTCTTCCTTGCTTTCAAAGTAATTATAAATGGTAGCAGGACTATATTCAATTTTCTGGGCAATCATTCGAACACTGGTTCCCATCAACCCATGCTGTAAAAACAGCTCGGAAGCTGCTTGAATAATTTTTTCTCGTAAATCCTGTTTCTCTCTATTCTTTCTTTCTGCTATTCCCATAACGCCTAACTCAACAATACTTTTGGATGGATGTACTCACTAAAGGGTTATTCTTCTAGGGATAGAAAGGGCCGAGTACTACTGTACTCAGGCCCCACTACAAGGGAACTATACTAATTTTATATCTCTATAAAACTTGGCAGATAACAACTTCTCATAAAATGAGGTACTTCATTGCCACAACTAATGCTTAGCTAGAAGCGCTTTCTTGTATGCTTTAGTGGCTTCTTTATAGTTTCTCATACGATAGTACACATTCGCTTTTCCCTTCCAGGCAGAAAGATTATTGGGGTCTTTTTCAATCGCTTCTTGAAAGGCAGTAAGGGCCTCATTGTACTCTTTTAATAAATAGTGTCCATATCCTTTACCGGCCCATGCAGTAGATGAAACAATCCTGTAGATTATCGCCTGATCGAATGCGTGTATCGCCTTGCGAAATTGCTTTAATCCTAAAAGGGCTTGCCCTTTTCCTTCCCATAAAATGGATAATGTCTTATCTAAGAAAAGGGCTCGCTCAAAAGATTCTAATGCCGGTAGAAACTGATCTAATACTAAATGTGTATGTCCTTTGGCCATCCACAGCTTGAAAGAGTTTTGTTCGATTTTTACAGCTTCTTCAAACTTTTCTAATGCATACGCAAACTGCTGATTTGTAAATAAATCCATCCCTGAGCTATATAGTTTTTGCGCCTGCATATCCGCCGTATCCACAAAAGCACGAACGGTTAAATTCTGATTTCCATTTGAAGGAGTATTGGGTATTGAATGGTTCATACATATAATTTTGAGGTGAAACGTAACGTTCTTTCCTGTCAATCGATCTAATCTTTAGGATTTATATTTTCATCATGGAAATTATCTTATCAGCATCAGGTTGATATTATTGCAACTTGATTTACATTCGTAAACCAGTTATACAATACTGGCACTACCAGAAGAGTGAGCAACATAGAAGATAGAAGTCCACCTATCAGGGTCCATCCAAGTGGCGACCATAAACTACTCCCTGAAGTAGTTAAAGGTAAAAGCCCCAAAATAGTCGTAGTAGTAGTTAGGACTATTGGAATAAACCTTCGTTCCGCGGCTTGCTTAATAGCCGTTATTTTCTCCGTTCCCTCGATAATGAGTTGATTAGTATAATCCACTAGGATGATAGAATTATTTACTACAATGCCTATCAGACTGATGAATCCCACAAAAGCAAAAAAGGAAAAGGACCAGCCTGATAAGTATAGGGCAAAGAAAGATCCTGTAACAGCTAATGGAATAGCAGAGAAAATAATGAGGGGTTGTTTGAATGATCTGAATTGAAGTACTAAAACAGCAAATATCCCAAGCATAGCTACAATGAGCAATATTCCTAAATCTCCAAAGCTTTCTTGTTGGGTTTCATATTCACCAGCTATATAATATGAGTAGCCTTCTGGCCAATCGTATTCTTCCAGCTTAGGGAGAATAGCCTGGGTCACTTGTGTTGTTTGATCTGGATCAACTACATTGGCTGTAATACCAATCGATCTCTCCAGCTTAAAGTGATTAATCTTAGCATATTCCGGTTTGAAGATGATATCTGATACCTGAGAAAGTGGTACTTGGTCTCCGCTAGCACTATTTACATATACCTTATCAAACTCATTCAAGCTAGGCTCATCTAAAAAGGGAATACGAACTGTCATAGGATAGGTCTCATCATCTTCATCGATAGTCACCTTATCAACTGTTAACCCATTAAGACTAGCTCTAATGGTTTGGTCAATATCAATCAAGGAAAGATTATACAGCGATGCTTTATCCCGGTTCACTGCTACTTCAATATCTGTTTTACTTAGGGCTAAAGGATTATCTACATCTTCTGTACCCTCAGTTTCTCGGACGATACTCTCAACATCATAGGCTATTTCTTTTAGTACTTCTAGGTCATCTCCCAAGAGAAGAACTTCTATGGGCGCTTCAAACGGAGCTCCATTTTTTAACTCACGAAAGTATATTTTCCCATCAGAATAGGCTTTAAACTTCTCACGGAATTGCTGTAGTGTGGTATAGAAAACAGGCGGATCCCACTCTTTAAAGTTCACGACCACCTCCCCATGATACTTTTTGTATTCTTCAGGAATCCGATTGTAATAAACTTGTGGATTTCCATGTCCTGTGTTAACCACATAGCTTTCTACATATTCAGTAGTATCCAAAACAGATTCGATGTATTTAATGGCATCATCTGTCCGTTTTAGATTAGCTGTGTAGGGCATGTCTACTGAAATTAAGAGTAAAGGCTTATCTGCAGTGGGGAAAAAACTCACACCAATACTTGGGAAAAGTGCACCAGAGGCACCAAATAGCAGAAACCCAATCAATAGGATTATCCACCCTTTTTTCAACGCAAAGTCAATAGAAGGGCGATAGATATTAGCTACGAATTTGTCCAACTGTCTTCTTACCCAGGTAGGTTTACCAGATAATTTTTTGGAAACCAACATTCTGCTTGAAACAATGGGAGTAAATACCAGTGCTAGCAAGAGAGATGCTATTAATGCGAATATGACTGTAAGTGGCAGTGTACGTAGGTATTCTCCAGGACCATTTTGTAATAAAGACAAAGGAGCAAAAGCAAGTACAGTTGTGGCAGTGGAGCTAATGATGGCATACCCTACCTCCTTTGTTCCATTACTGGACGCTTCTTCAATAGGTTGACCTTCATTCTTAAAGTTGATGATATTTTCCACTACTACGATGGCATTGTCTACTAAGAGGCCGAGTGCAATGACCAAAGCAGCAATGCTGATTTGCTGTAGGGCATAATCTGCGAAATCGAGTACTGTAACCGCCAGTATGATAGAAAGGGGAATAATGGTCATAACCACTAAAGCAGGTCGCCACCCCAAGAATACCCAAATGATGACCCCAACGAATAAAATTCCCTGTAGGAGATTACTTACAAAGTCATTAATCCGAAAGGCCACAGCCGGCGCCTGTTCAAAGGCTGTTACAAGTTCTACGTCCTCCGGTAAACTTTTCTGAAAATCAGCCTCCAACTTCTTCAGCTCTTTTGAGAGAGTGAGAATATTAGTACCTCTTTTCTGATTTACTGTCAAGTAAATACACCTCTCTTGATTTAGGCGAGCAAACCACTGCTGATCATCATAATCAAAGTTGACATCAGCGAAGTCTTTTAGGTATACAATTTGGTTATTTACGGATCTAATAGCTGTATTTCGAATTTCTCCTAAATTTTCATATCCACCTGAGGATTGAATATTAAATGTCAATCCACCAGAAGCAATATCTCCACCTGGTATGTTGGCATTATTCCCTCTAAGTACACCAAGTACTTGCCCTAGGGAAATATTAAGTTGAGCCATCTTTTGAAAGTCTAAGCTGATCCTAATTTCTTCAATGGGATATGCTTCTATCTCAGTAGACTTTACAAAGACAAGGTCCTCTACTTCATCTTGAAATTCTTCTGCTATATCATAAAGGGTTTTGTAGGGCACATTCTCAGAAACTAGCGCAAATTGCTGAATAACTACTCGCTCTTCAGGTTTAAACTGTTCTACCTCTAGGCTAAAGAGGTCAGTAGGTAAGTCTGGCCTAACTCCGTTAACAGCTGCTAATATTTCATCATATTTTTCGTCATAATCTATTCCGAACTCAGCCTCTACTTGTAAAACTGCTAATCCATTAGTTATCTCAGTTCTGATCTCAGTGATTTTATCTAGTTCATCTACCACTTCTTCAATTGGGTCCACAATCAGATCCTCCATATCTTCTGGACTAGTTCCTGGATATACTACAATAACAGTATAGTTAGGTAAATCCAGGAATGGGTCCTCTGCCTTTGGCATAGAAATGAATGACCTGAATCCAAGGAAAAGGGCCAATCCAACCATGACATAAATGAATTGGCTATTTTTTATAGCTAATGAAGGTAATCGCATTTGATAGTTAATTAATTACTATAACAGAGTCTTTGTCAGTTAAATAAGCCCCTCCTTCCATGACTAGCCACTCATCTGCCTCAATTTGTTGGCTATTGATAGTGAAAAAGTCTCCTTCAATTTCACTTACCTGGACTAGCCTCTTATTGACGGTTTTTTGATCTTTCGAGGTAAATATGCTCGCTTTCTGCCCATCCCCTTCAATGAGTGCTGTCATGGGAATCTTATAGTGAGTGTTGGAAGCAGAGGGAAAAATCTTGACATAGCCCACAAACCCATTTTTAAGTTCTGAATGAAATTGGGAAAGGGTAAGTTCTACATCAAAGGTACCCGTCATAGGATTTGCTTCTTCCGCTATCTCTGTAACTTCGGCTTCAAATGAACTTCCTGGGATGGCACTAAATGTGATGCTTGCTTTATCTGATGACTTCAGCTTCACAATCTGCTTATCAGCTACCCCTACTTTAATCACCTGAGTTCCTTTCTGGCCAGAACTCCCTAGGATGTAAATAGCTTGCCCAGGACTTACTAACTCTCCCACTTCAGCACGCTTACTGAGAATTTTCCCATCCATAGGAGCTATAATATTAGCGTACCTTTTATTAAACTTAGCTATGTCTAGGTCAGCTTTGGCAATTTCTAATGCAGTAGTAGCATCTTGCTTTTGTTCGAGAGTAGCCACAGAGTCTTGGTATAGATTTTCAACTCTCGCTAAATCTCGTTCTGCTTTATCAAATCCATTTTGTGCTTGTATGACTTGGGCATTAATCTCTACCAATTCAAGCTGTGCTAATGTTCTCCCACGCTTTACATAATCACCTTTACTGTAATTTAGCTTATCAATGATCCCTCCAATCTTAAAGGAAAAAGCTATTTCTTTCTCGGATGCAAGTACCCCGCTAGCTGTAATGGGCATAGGCTCTTTACTTTCTTGAAGTTTTACCACCTTCACTCTTTTGAGTTCGGAAGTAGCAAGTCGCTCTGTTTCTACATAGTTCTTTTTACAACTTGCTACTAGCAATCCTGCCAGCAGAAGTACCGCTGTAGAAAAATACTGTTGGATATTCATTCTCTATTAGTTTTGAAAATCATTAAATGCAGTGGCCGCCTCGAGTTCGGCTTGCTTAATTTTTAGGTTGTACCAGGAAATGACTTCTTGTAATTGGGAAGTGGTAAAGGTATTTCTTGCGTCATTAAAGGCTACTTGGATTACCTGGTTCTGCACATATTTTTTCTGAATGATTCGGAAATTCTCTTCTGCGTTTCTCAGTTCACTTTGGCTAGCTGCCAGGGTCTTTAACGCTTCCTCATACGCATAGTAGGCTTCTGCCACTTCTAAGCTAATTAAGTCTCTCGTTTCTTCGAGCTGAGATTCAAGCTGCTTTTCCCTTAAGACTGACTGCTGAATTTTAGCCTTATTCTGATTGCCTTGAAATATGGGCCAGGTAAGTCCTATTCTTAAGAATATAAAGTCCTGATTACTGTCAAAGGTGTAGCCAAAGCCCTGGAAGCCTATATCCCCCACTAAAGAAACTTCTGGTACCACATAGCTCTTAGTCAATAGCGTATTAGCCCGTGTGGCTTGAAGACCATAATCAATCTGTTTGAGTTCATTCCTAGCCCCAATAGCAGCGGTTGTGAGAGATTCTTTGGAGCTAATAGGTATGGCATCCATTCCTTTGTTTGATTCTCCTATTATCTCCTCTTCAAGCTCTCTACTTATCAGATAGTTGAAGAAAATGCGAGAAACTTTTTCTTGTTTCTCAGCACTAGCTATCTGGCTTTCAAGCTTGCTGAGTTCTGCTTGAGCACCATAAATGACCTCTTTAGTAGCTTTATCATTAGCTACTTGTTTTTTACTGACCCTTACGACCTCTTCCAATATATCTCTGGTAGTAATAAGAATACGGACTTGCTCCTGGGCTGATAAATGTTGGTAGTAAGCTACTTTAATTTGTTTGATGAGCTGATTCTGGTAGGCTCTTAGCTTAGCCTCACGTGCAGATAATTGAGCTTCCTGGGCCATCCGATTGTAGTAGATATCTGTATTCAAAATGGGCTGGATGAGCCTTATCTTAGTCTCATGAAAATCATCTGGAAGTAACTGCTCATTAATATTGGGAATGTTAGTGGGAAATTCATCAGTCCCTACCACTTGATTCAACCCTTCATAGGCCGGATTAATTAAGTCGCCAGCAGGAACCGTGATAAGTCGCCCCCCGTCTGCTCTGGTGTAGGAAGCATCTAGAAAAATATCTGGTAAATACTTTCCTTTAGCTTCTAATACTACTTGGCGCTGGATTTCAGTATCTAGCTGGTCTCGTATAAGCTGATGGTTATTCCTAAGCCCCAAGCGAACGTATTCTTCTAAGGCAGTAAAATTTTGGGCTTGAACCAATGAGGTAAATAGGATGCATGTAATGAGCATACAATATTGATTCAAAATAGATATCTTCCTCATTTTATAACGATCATTATTTAATTAGTTAAAAAAAATTAATATCTCTTATCCTATTTGAATTCAGCACATGTAGGAGAATATATTTGTATATATAGTAAAGCACTTTTTAATAACAATTGTTACATTTTTATATAAATTTTTTCGCTTTCACATATTTTGTATTTGATCGATTTTCATAACTCGATTGATACTACTGTTCTTCCTTTCTTAAAAGGCCATCATTCTATTAAGAGTACATTTATTATGTAAGCTTTTAGTTGGTTCTCTATCTGCTTCATATATTCAATTTCATTGTTTGACTTAGCCAACATAATACCTCCTTCTATGGAGGCAAAAATAAATCTGCTGACCTCAGCTATATCTACCTGACGAAAAATCCCCTTTTCAATTCCATCTGTAAGTATATTTTCTACCAGACCAATCATTCTTTTAATGGCATACAAGACCTTAGTCTTGATCCATGGTAATGCGTCATCTGCCTCTGTACTCATATTAAGCACAGGGCATCCTCCCTGAAAAATTTTATGAACAATCTTGTAGGGGTGCTCTACGAATGCAAAGAGCTGCTCATCAGGCTTATCCTTTGAAAGCACTGCTGACAGATAGAGAGTATGAAGCTTTTGAATATTGTATTCAAAGGCTTTAGTAGCTAAATCTTGCTTACCTTGAAAATTACCGTAAATGACCCCACTAGTCAGTTTAGTAGCCTCTCTTAAATCATTAATAGAGGTACCGTGGTATCCTTTTGTATTAAATATCTCAGCAGACCTTTCTATCACCCACTGCTTTGTCTTTTCTCCCTTAGTATGCCGACCATCAGCTTTCATGATCAATTATTTCAGTATTCCTTCTAAAAATAATAAACGTTATTTAATATTCTTAGGTTACACCTACAAATTCTTCATAACTCTACTGAAAAGACCTAATTAAAATTCTCTCATTAAATCAATATGGTAAAGTGATCCTGCTACATCAATGGAGTGTTTCCGTTAATTAACTATCTGCTCAGATGAATTTATCTCCGTTTAAAGGGCCTAAGAGTATCAGAATATACCTTAAGTGATTAAAAAATAGCGTTTACAAACAATATAATATAACAA
>JBCCLI010000248.1:0-9570 GCA_039026975.1 Bacteroidota bacterium
AGACAAGGATAATACTGTAGTCATACTGACAAGTGATCACGGCTTTCATGTAGGAGAAAAGAACTTCCTCTATAAAGGAAGCCTCTGGGAACCATCCACCCATATACCTCTTATCATAGCAGGTGTGCCCGGTGCGCTCTCAGGAGAATCTTGTGATCAGGCGGTTTCTCTCATTGACATATATCCTACCTTCAATGACATATGTACACTTGAAAAAGAGCCGAACCGAAATGGGAATGGATATGCCTTAGAAGGCCATAGCCTACTTCCTCTCCTCACACATCCAGGTAGTGGAGACTGGGCTGGATCTGAAGTGGCCATTACGACCATTCCTGGGAAAAACCATATGCAGCATAGGGTCTATGAAGGTTCCTTGTATCCTCATTTCTCTGTGCGGGGAAAGCGCTATCGGTATTCTCTCACCTCTACGGGAGAAGAAGAATTATATGACCACGAGAAGGACCCTTTTGAGTGGGAGAATGTAGCAGATGATCCCGCTTACCTCAAGGCGAAGGAATCATTGAAGGCACAGCTTATTCAAATGAGAGATGGGCAAAGGTGGACCTCCCTGCAGGAACTAGCATCTTGGGAATTTCCCCAGGAGGAGGGATATGCAGAAAAGAGTGGGAAGACCCTTAAGCTGTCAGGAGCGCATCCTTTCGAACTTAGCTCAGCAGAAGCTTTTTATCATTTTGAACTGGAATTTGAAGCTAAAGTCCATCCTGGCCAGGAATTTACCCTTTCCTACAGAGGTCCTTCCGGTCAGGCGGTATCAGCCCCTATAAAAGGTTCGAACGCTGCAATGCACAGTCATTTTCAGGAAGGGGTATGGAATACCTATAGAATTAGGGTTCACAACAAGCGTCATCAGCTATGGATCAATAATAGATATGTGTCTGATGAAATTATTCCCATGCAAGGACATGTGGCAGCAAGTCTTCAGATACAATATGTAGGAGGAGAGGGCTGTCTGGAAATCCGGGAAGCAAGAATTCGGCACTTGTAAATAGCTGGAATGAGAAAACAGATGACAGACATAACCTCCCAATATTCTCATACATGAAGATCACCAAGATTGAATCCTTCTTGCTAACTGATCAGTTGGAGAAGAGCTTTTTCTTTTCTCAGTGGGCCTATGCTGAAAGGAGAATTTGCGTGGTAAAGATAACCACAGATACTGGCCTGTATGGCTGGGGGGAGGGGTACGGCCCTGCAGATGTCATACAGGCAGGCATAAAGCTGCTCACCCCCTTATTGATCGGAAAAGACCCGCTCAACCAGGAGGCTATTTGGTTTCATATGTATCGGAAAACCCTGGATTATGCACGTAGGGGGGTACTCATGGCTTCCATCAGCGCCTTAGATATAGGCTTGTGGGACCTAAGAGGAAAAGCCTTGAACCTACCCCTGAGTATGCTACTGGGAGGACAGCATAGGAAGCGGGTTATCCCCTACGCTACAGGCCTATACTTTTCAGAATCAGAGGACCTTGCTACTGACTTAGCCCGAGAGGCTAGAGAATATGTAGATCAGGGATTCCGAGCCATCAAAATGAAAGTGGGCTTATCTATCCATGAAGATGTGCAGCACGTACAGGCAGTGAGGGAGGCTATAGGAGAGGATATTCCCCTCATGGTAGATGCCAATCATGCCTACTCACTGAGGGAGGCAGCGGAGTTAGCCAGACTGATAGAGCCTTACCGGATAAGTTGGTTTGAAGAGCCTGTTTCTCCAGAATTTTATCATCATTACAGAGAACTTAGGACTAAGACTTCCATTCCTATCGCAGGAGGAGAATGCGAATACCTGCGGTATGGGTTTCTCCAGTTATTAAAGAATGAGTGTGTGGATATTCTCCAGGTGGATATATGTGCAGCTGGAGGCCTAACAGAAGCTAAGCGCATAGCTGCCCTCGCTTCTACCTTTGGAGTAGAAATAGTCCCGCATACCTGGGGGACAGGGATTGCCTTTCACACGGCCATGCATTTCATCTCTAACCTGGAACCTATCCCTGGAAGACTTAAGGCACCAGATTTTTACATAGAGTATGACCGCACAGAGAATGGGATCCGTGAATCCCTAACTGAGCCAGCTATACAGATGGAGGATGGCTATATCTATTTACCAGATCAAGTAGGGCTTGGAATAAGCGTCAACGAGGATGCCCTAAGGCATTATTCAGAAAAGATCATCAGCTAAACACTTAAAAATAGACACAATGAATTTTGGATACCTACCCCTTTATATTGATGGCGAGCTACAGGATGCTGCTGATGGGCAGCGTCAAGCTGTCATTTGCCCAGCTAATGAAGAAATAGTAGCAGAAGTAGCCTGGGCCAGGGAAGAAGATGCATTACTAGCCTTGGAATCTGCTCAGAGAGGTTTTCTATACTGGTCTGCCTTATCCCTGGCAGAAAGAACTAATTGGATGCAAAAGCTCAGGCAAGCAGTTCTGGATAATGAAAAGCTACTAAGGGGAGCTATTGTCCATGAAATGGGGAAAACCTATGAAAGTTCCTGGGAAGATATTGAGGCACTCATCAATGGACTGGAATGGTATCCTGCCGCCATGAAGCTCATGCGTGAAGAACAGATTTCAGATTATGAGAATACGCATCAGCATAAAATGGTACATCAGCCAGCAGGAGTAGCAGTAGCTTACCTGGCATGGAACTTCCCCTTACTGAATGCAGGCTTTAAAATTGGGCCTGCCCTAGCGGCAGGATGTAGCCTGATTCTTAAGCCTTCAGAGCTGTCCCCCATTTCTACCTATTTACTAGGAAAAATTCTCCATGAAATAGACTTCCCGGCAGGTGTTATTAATATCCTTACAGGACCCCCACAAACGGTGGCTACCACCCTTTCAAAAAGTCCCATCCCTTCTGTAGTGACTATGATAGGGTCTACTGCTACAGGAAAACGAGTGATAGCTGACAGCGCTACTACCATTAAAAAGCTCAGTATGGAACTAGGGGGGAATGCTCCCTTCATCGTATTTGAAGATGCTGACATGGAGGCAGCTCTGGACTTGGCCATAGGCATCAAGTATGGAAACTGTGGACAAATTTGTGTGGCGGCTAACCGCTTTTTCATTCATGAGGACATATATAAGGATTTCATTGCAGCTTATGTAGCGCGTGTAAAGAAACTGGAACTTGGGTTTGGGCTGGAAGAAACACCTGATATGGGTCCCCTTGTGAGTAAAAAGGCCCAAGTAAGAATGGGGACCTTAATTAAGGATGCCTTAGATAAAGGCGCAGAAGTAATAGCAGGTGGGAGGGTTCCATCACATAAAGAGAAGGGCTACTGGTTTGAGCCAACCGTCTTGACAGATGTCAACCCTGATATGCGGGTATTTAAGGAAGAAATCTTCGGTCCGATAGCCCCTTTTATGTCCTTTAAAACGGAGGAGGAAGTATTAGCTATGGCCAATGATACTGAGTATGGCTTAGCTTCTTACCTCTTCACCAATCATCACAAAAGAATTGAGCGTTTTACCCAACAACTTCAATTTGGAGAAATCCATATTAATGGTGTAAAGTACGCTATCTATCTTCCGCATGGAGGGATCAAGAATAGCGGGATAGGATATGATTGTTCACACCTCGCACTAGAAGATTACTTGGTCAGAAAGCGAGTGACAGTAACGCTTTAACTCAACCCCTAATTCAACACACATGGATACCTTTTTACCATTTTTACTGGTGATAATTGCCAGTTTTTTTCAAGGAAGTTTTGGCGTCGGGATGAAGTATATGGCTCCCTTAAAGTGGGAGTCGTGGTGGCTGGTACATGTTACCATTGCTATGATCATCTTTCCCATTGGCTGGGCTATCATGGTAGTTCCTGATCTTTTCTCGGTAATAGGAAGTGCGCCTGGGGAAGCTATTCGGGTAGCCATGCTTTTTGGCTTTTTATGGGGGATAGGGGGGATCTTATTTGGGGTGAGTGTTCCCTATATAGGCTTGTCCCTGACGTATGGAATTGTGATGGGGCTGGCTGCATCTGTAGGTAGCCTAATCCCCCTATTTCAGATGGAGGATGCCAGTTCCAACCCAGCTTACCCTTATGTACTGCTAGGAGTATCTATCATGTTAATTGGAGTAGCTTTGACTGCCTGGGCAGGGATAAAAAGAGACAAAGCGACGCAAGCTGCGGATACCTCTGGGAATATCACTAAAGGAATTTTAATAGCTGCCTCCTGCGGGATCTTATCCGCCTTACTAAATGTAGGCTTTGTGAATGCTGCTCCGGTAGCTAAGGCAGCAGAGGCTGCCGGGACGCTTACCAGAAATAGCAGCCTGGCAGCCTGGGTAGTAGTGCTACTTGGTGCTTATGGCATGAATGCTGGCTACGCTATCTTTTTACTGTTCAAGAATAAAAGCTGGGGCTCTTTCGGAGCACCTCAGTCCTCGAAAGCATACCGCTGGGCTATTATTGCAGGCCTATGTTGGTTTGCTGCCTTAGGGATTTACGGACAAGGGTCTGCCCTGATGGGGGTGATTGGGCCTATTATAGGCTGGCCTATGTTATTAGGGCTATCTCTGATTATCAGTAATATCTGGGCATATTCTTCCGGAGAATGGAAAGGAGCCAAGCAAGCTTTCCAAATTCTCCTATTAGGATTAGCTGTCCTCATCATTGCCAGTCTGGTACTGGGCTATTCTAATCAGGTTTAATAAATTATAAGCTAAGGGGATACCCCCTCAACCTAACGGACGCTACACTATGGAACCTATTGAACAACAAGCAATGTCTCCTGCAGTCATTCAAAAAATTCAGGACAGAAAGGTAATTGCTGTATTGGTCATTCAAGAAATCACAGATGCTATCCCCCTTGCTAAGGCCCTAGCCGCAGGAGGCGTAGACCTTATAGAGCTTACGCTTAGAACCCCCATAGCCCTGGATGCTGCTAAACTGATTATGGAAGAAGTACCCGAAATCACGGTGGGCTTAGGGACAGTGCTGACTGTGGGGCAGGTGAAAGCAGCAGCAGAAATAGGGGTAGCGTTTGCGGTAGCGCCAGGCTGTAATCCACGTATTATTTCAGCAGCAAAAGAATATGGGTTATCCTTTGCACCAGGTGTAGCTACGCCTACGGATATAGAGATGGCCCTAGAACAGGGCTGTAGGGTAATGAAGTATTTTCCTTCAGAGACCTCAGGAGGGATGAAACACCTAAGAAGTATGGCTGCTCCCTATCAATATTTGGGACTTAGTTTTATTCCGCTGGGGGGCGTAAATCAGGCAAATGCGGAGAGTTATCTCAGTTCCCCCTTAATCAGTGCTATAGGCGGTTCATGGATTGCGAAAAGCCCTCTTATACAGGCTCAAGATTGGGGGAGAATTACAGAGAATGCCCGGAGCATAAGAAGCCTCATTACTAAGATTAACACTCAATAGATCAACACATCACGCAACAAATTTTATGAAGACAATTGTAACTTTTGGTGAAATAATGGGTCGTCTTTGCCCACCTGCTTTTCAACGTTTTAGGCAAAACATGCCAGGAAGTTTAAATATGACTTTTTCTGGTGCAGAAGCTAATGTGGCTGCCTCTTTATCTATGTTGGGAGGGAGGTCAAGATTTGTTACTGCCTTGCCGGAAAATGACCTTACTTATGCTTGTATAGCCAACCTTAAAGGCTTAGGTATAGATACCTCTGGCATTAAGATCAGAAAAGAGGGGCGGTTTGGGCTCTATTTTGTAGAGCGTGGTGCTAATCAGCGTCCCAGTAAAGTAATCTATGACAGAGAATATTCTACGGTTTCTCTAACTCCTGGTGCAGTCTATGATTGGGAGAAGACATTTGCTGATGCAGGATGGTTACATGTAACTGGTATTACACCTGCGCTGTCTGAGACGGCGGCTGAAGCTTCCTTAATGGCTCTGCAGGTAGCTAAGAAAGCGGACTTAACTACTTCTACAGACCTAAACTTCCGGAAAAATCTGTGGAAATGGAAAGCTGGTACTGACCCCAAAGCCCTCTCGGAAGAAACCATGCGCGGATTACTCCCTTACATAGATGTAGTCATAGGAAATGAGGGAGATGCTCATGACGTATTGGGGATTTCTGCTGAGAATACGGACGTGGAGGGGGGGAAGCTGGATGCCATGAAATATAAGGAAGTAGCCAAGGAAGTAGTCAATCAGTTTCCCAATGTTCAAAAGGTGGCCATCACCTTGCGTGAGAGTATATCTGCTTCTCATAATAATTGGGGAGCCATGTTATACGATGTTCAGACTGACCAGGCCCATTTTGCCCCGGAATTAGATGGAGAATATTCTCCCTATGAAATCAGAGACATTGTAGATAGAGTAGGTGGAGGAGATTCCTTTGGGGCCGGATTAATTTTTGCCTTGAACACAGCTGAATTATCTGCCCCTGAGGATGCCCTTAGGTTTGCAGTTGCTGCTTCCTGTCTGAAGCACTCAATCAACGGAGACTTCAATTTTAATTCACGTTCAGAGGTAGAGAGATTGATGGGAGGGAATGCTTCTGGTCGTGTTATTCGCTAACAAAATAATACACTTGTTATGTATAAACATCTCGTTTTTTGGCAGCTAAAGCCAAAAGCTCAGGGCCGTACAAGGTTGGAAAACGCACGCCTAATTGTGGAGAAAATTAAAGGGCTTAAAAGTAGCATTCCAGAAATCCAGTTTTTGGATGTGGGCTTAAATGTAGGTGCATACAAAGCCGCTTTTTCTGATGTAGGCATGTACATCACTTTTTTGAATGAACAGGACTTTCTCGCTTATACTAAGTATGAAAGCCATGATGAGGTGGTAGCCTTTATTCAATCTGTCATGGAAGAAGAAATAATCGTAGATTTTATCAATAATACCCCTACTGTTAGGTAGGCAGTAAGCTGCTAATAGCTAGTTCATGTCAAGTAAAGGCTGTCAATACTATCTCTTCTTTCCATGTGTATCAGTTATATTATTCCTGTTGTCTGTAAGTGGATGTAGGCAGGCTGAAGAGGCAGTCTATGTATTTCGGGCTAGCCTGCTGGTAAATGAGGACCATAGTTGGTACAAAGCACTGGCCTTTTTTGCTGAGCGTTTAGAAGAGGAGTCCGGTGGAAGGATGAAAGTAGAGGTATATCCTTCTGAGCAGCTTGCTAAAGAAATAGAAGCCATACGTCTCATACAAGCAGGTGTGATAGAGATGACGGTTACGGGTGCCCTCCTCAGCAATTGGTTTGAGTCAGCGGTGTTTTGTGAACTGCCTTTCTTCTTTACGGACAGTACGGAAATGCTGAGCTTCATAAGAGGAGATATAGGCCAAAGGATAGAGAAAGAGATGATTCAGCGGACAGGCTTACGACCTATCTGCTTTTTTCAGCGAGGGCCTAGGCAGTTGACGTCTAATAGGCCTATCAGGCATCCAGATGATCTTAATGATTTGATTATCCGGGTTCCCAATGTGCCTGCTTATGTTACCGCATGGAGCGCCTTGGGAGCTAAACCTACCCCTATGGCCTTTTCTGAGGTATTCACCTCCCTTCAACATGGTACTATAGAAGCACAGGAAAATCCTTTTGCCCTCATACATGATGCCGGTTTTGCAGAAGTTCAATCATATGTAAACCTGACAGAGCATGTGTTGAGCTGGGTATATCCTGTAGTAGGGGAGGAGGCCTTTCAAGAATTACCGGAAGACTTGCAGAATATATTTCTGGAAACAGCAGAGGAAATGCAAGCATATGAACGTAAGATCTTTTTGGCAAAAGAAAATATAGTTCAAGTTGCGCTACAAGAAAAGGGAATGGAGTTCATAGAGGTAGATAAGGAGGCTTTTAAGAAAAAGTGCCAACAGGCTATTTTTAATAGCTTACCCCTGGATATGCAGAGGGTCTACGCGGAATTCCAGAGAATACAGGAATGACATGTCATTGGATGCGCTTATTCTTATCTCATGGAGAAAATCATTATACGCCTGCTTTATCCTTAACCATCAACTATGCTCTTCACGCTAAGCATCCTGATCATTTTTCTATTCCTGTTGATCATTTCTATTTCTATATGGAAGATCCATCCATTCATCGCGCTCATCCTGACTGCTATGGGATTAGGACTTAGTATGGGGCTAGGTGGACCACAAACAGTGGATGTGCTGTTAAAAGGATTTAGCGAAACCCTAAGGTGGGTAGCCGTTATTATCATATTGGGTGCCTTTATTGGGGAAGTGTTACAGGAGAGTGGGGGGGCTGTACGGCTTGCTCAGTATGTAGTAAAGCAGGTAGGTGAGAAAAAGCTTCCCTGGGCTATGGGGATTACGGGATACATGGTTTCTATCCCAGTATTTGTGGATGTAGCCTATATTCTGTTGCAGCCTGTAACAGAGTCCTTGGCAGTCAAAAGTAAAAAGCCTGTCCTTTATATAGGGCTATCCTTAGCCGCCGGATTAACAGTTGCCCACACCTTGATCCCTCCTACTCCCGGACCTTTGGCAGTGGCCTCATTATTACAGCTTGACCTGGGGAGAATGCTGTGGATCAATTTGACTGTAGGTGCTTTTGCTATGATAGGAGGGGTATGCTGGGTGATTTTCTCCGTGAAAAATAGCTGGCTGGAATATGATCAAAAACTCTCCCTAAGTATTTCTTCTGATCAAGGTCAGTCAGAGGAAACCTCTCCTACTAAAAGTGTATCCTTTTTAGGGGCGCTATTGCCCATACTAATCCCTATCCTTTTGATAGGATTGGGGGCTTTTATGGAAGTGGAGGAGGGAAGTATTTGGGCGAGGCTACTCAATTTCTTTTCTCTCCCAATGGTGGCCGTTCTTGTCGGCGCCTTAATTTCCATTTTCCAACTTCCTGCTACTAATAAAAAGGGTACCATCAATAGATTAGTAGAACAAGCCATCCTAAAATCTGCCTTGGTTATTATGATCACAGGTGCTGGGGGCTCTCTAGGATTTATGATTAAGGAAACAGGGGTCCAAAATGACATTGTAGCTCTTTTCTCCGGATTTCCCTTTCTGGGCATGATGCTTCCCTTCGTAGTAGCGGCTTTACTTACCACTGCTACGGGTTCTATTACCGTCTCTTTAGTGGGAACAGCCTCCATGATCGGGCCTATGGTAGACAGTTTTCCTATCTCTCCTGAAATAGTAGCTGCCATGATTGGCTGTGGTTCTTTCTGTGTCTTCCATGCCAATGCCAGTTTCTTTTGGTTACTGAACCGTTTACATGAAGTTCCTCCCAATATACTCTACAAAACCTACACCCTGCAATCCCTGATTATGGGGATCTCAGGCCTAGTAGGGGTCTTACTATTAAGTCTGTTTGGGGGGTAAGACCACTTTTCCCTCAAATGAATAATGCACCTTCCTTAACATTCTTCCTTCTTTACTTATTGGTGATAAATACGGGAGATAATGTAAGCTTCCCCTGTTTAGAAGCGGTGGTAAATAAAATATTTTCTAAAAAAAATTGTTGTTGGACCTGTCGGAATGTGAAAAAGTCTGGTAGTGCGACGAGCGGCTGGACTTTTCCATATATCAACAGTAACGTCCTGATCTTAGCATCAAGGGTATCTGCGTGCAAATCCTGTGCGCATAAAAA
>JBCCLI010000249.1:0-9516 GCA_039026975.1 Bacteroidota bacterium
GTTAACCAAAGACTTACCGTAACCTTATGTCAGATATACAAACCCATATAAAGGAGATTAGGCACCTCATTACTGAAGCTTCTTTAGGAGAAGCCCTAGAAAAAGCAGATGCCCTACTAAAAGGAAGTGAACAATATAGGACCCTCCTGATCCGAACTGCCCAGCATAATCAGCTGGTACAGGACATGATCAAGGGTACCATAGACTATTCCACCCGCCAGCTTCAGCAAGCCCAAATCCAGGATGCCTTACTCCTGATGCTCTCAGAGCTTGAAAATGGCAGCCACTATAATCCTTCCTTAAAAGCGGAAATAGAAGCCCTACTAGCTTCTCCAGAACCCTCTTCAGGAAACACCACCATCACCGGTAACCATAATATCATCATTAAAGGCGTCTCAGATAGTGAGATTAAGATTAACCAAGGCGGAAAGGAGAAGGAATGAGAGCTGTAGTCTGTAAAGACTTATTCACTTTTGGAAATAGCTTAACTTAAGAATTGGATAATACTACTGAATGTCAGGCTATTAAATTTTATTCTTACAGTAAGAGTTAGCTAAAAATATAAATTCTGGGAGGCTGCCTCACCACCGATCGTGGGCGGATTGCAGCATTGCATTGGTGAGGCAAAGCATTTTTACTTCGTTTTGGGGCGAATACCAAAATGAAGGCCCGCGGCAGGCGTCGTAACACTGGCTCACAAATAGCTCTTTAGTTAAATTTATATAAGCTACTGATCCCCCTATACCGTAGCCACTGCCTCCTCCTTCAGGGGTTCCACTAATCTTTCCAGGCCCATAGTCCGGGAGCCTTTAAGTAGGATGGCATCACAGGGAGACATGATTCTTTTAATATCAACTGCTGCATGCTGGGTATCCTCAAACCAGAAGGTCCTCCCCTGAACCTCATTCAGCATATACTTCATCTGAGTGCCTATGCCCACGGTGACGTAAGGCCTAATGTCATTGATAAGTCTTCCCAAGTCTTTATGCGCTTTTTCTGAGTCAGCACCCAGCTCAAACATATCTCCAAGTATCAGCCCTACCTTGCTGTTTCCATGTACTTGTTGGATGTTTTGGATGGCGGCTGACATAGAAGTGGGATTGGCATTATAGGCATCTAACCAGAAGGTCTGATGACCGTAATGAACTATCTGGCTTCGCTGGTTTTGGGGGACATACTGGTGTATTCCCCTTTTAATGCTTTCCAGAGAGATGCCCAGTTTCATCCCTATGGAGATGGCCGCCAGCATATTTAAGGCATTATATTCTCCTGACAGTTGGGACTGAAAAGAAACTGGCTGGTCCCAAGCCTGATGAGAAACGGCTATCTCCATGCCATCTACCTCACTCTTGACTATTTCATAGTAAAAGTCTGCCGTCTTTGTTCCGTAAGAAGTTACTTCCAGGTCCCTGGCTATGGGTGCTAAATAGGGGTCAGCAACGTTTAGGAATACGCTTCCCCCATGTACTCGTATGTAATCAAACAGGGAAGCCTTAGTGTGGAGTACCCCTTCCAGGTTACCTAATCTTTCTAAATGTGCCTGTCCTATATTTGTGATTAGGCCCATACTGGGAGCAGCTAGGGTCGCTAGCTCTGCAATATCTCCCGGCTGATTAGCCCCCATTTCTATGATAGCTATTTCCGTATCCTGGGGGATGGCAAGAAGAGAGAGCGGTACCCCTATGTGATTATTAAGATTTCCGACAGTAGCAGAAATGTTCTTTTCTGTGGCTAACACAGAAGCTACCAGCTCCTTGGTAGTTGTTTTTCCATTACTACCTGTGATCCCTAGTACAGGTATGTCCAGGTAATTCCGGTAAGCATTAGCCAGCTGCTGTAAGGTGACCAGGGCATTCCCTACCAGCTTATAGCGCTCATCTTCTGGTTTCAGATAGGCCACCTCATCTATCACTACATAGCTGGCTCCGTACTCCAGTGCCTTGGCAGCAAATTTATTCCCGTTAAAATTGGTGCCCTTTAACGCAAAGAAGATATCCCCAGTCCGTATTTTGCGGGTATCTGTACAAATATTTCCATTCTCAAGAAAAAGGCTTAACAAGGGCGATATCTTAGACTTACTCATTGGTAGGGAAATAGTATTATTATTTGTTTTCAGCACTCAAGGCTTTCTCTTACTTGGCTATAAATATGTATTTAATTTAATAAGTTTCGTCCATGCATACTAAGCTGTATATGAAAAATATATTACTACTCATCCTATTCTTCTGTCAATTAGTAGGATTTACCCAAACATTCCGCCTTTCCAATGATATTCCGGTGTCAGATGCTGTTGGAAGCCCCCTCTCAAATGCATGGGCAGGAGGGGTTATCAATGCCCAGTTTTCTGATACAGATATTAACTATGACGGGAAAAAGGACTTGGTGGTCTTTGACAGGCAAGACCAGTCCTTCAGGGTATTTCAAAATAATGGAAGTGAGAATGGAGATGCCTATCAGTATACCCCAGCCTATAATCAAATATTTGAGGACTGTAACTGTGAAGAATGGGCCTTATTAGTGGATGCCAACTGTGATGGGCGGGAAGATTTATTTTGTGGGAAAGGCATAGGGTCTGTGGATGTATACCTGCAGTCAGAAGTAAATGGACTCGCCAACTTTACCCTATGGATAGAGGAACTTACTACTGTTTACCTAAATCCAGGGAGACTCTTCACAGAGAGAACGGATATTCCGGCTATACTGGATCTGGATAATGATGGAGACCTGGATTATCTCACCTTTCAGGTGGCCAGTAACTTTGTAGACTATCACAGAAATTTTGCTGTAGAAAGATTAGGGAGATGTGATACCCTGGTCCTGGAAAGAGAAACACCTTGCTGGGGGCATTTTTTTGAGAGTAGCGTAGATAATACGGCCACAGTAGAGGATACCATGTTCTGCCCATTGGAAGACTTCAGCCCTGTGGAGAGATCCGGCGTCAGGCATATTGGATCTACCCTACTGGTCCTGGACTTAGATGGGGATAGCCTACAGGATATGCTGGTAGGAGATAGAGCCTTTAATGAGGTTTATGCCTTGTATAATGCGGGCAGGTCAGACTATGCCTACATGGATAGTGTGGAAGTACTTTTCCCCTCTGAAGATATTCCCATAGACACTTATGTATTTCCTGCACTCTTTCAGCTAGATGTGGATAATGATGGCTTAGAAGACTTAGTGGTAGCCCCTAATTCTGAAAATGGAGACGTGGAAAATAGCCAGTCTATTTCCTTTTACAAAAATGAAGGAGATACGCTGGTGCCTAAGTTCCAGTTTTTGGAGAAGGGATTCCTGCAGAATAGCATGATAGAAGTAGGAGAATCTGCCAACCCTGCCTTTTGGGATGCTAATGCAGATGGCTTACCTGACTTAGTAGTGGGAAATACACAAGCTTTAGAAAACATCAATGGTATGCTCACAGGTGGAGCCAAGCTGATGTTATTTGAGAATGTAGGTACGCTGGAAGCGCCCGCTTTCCAGCTGTTAGATGCAGATATGCTTTCTCTCTCCCAGCGCAACTTGCTGGGACTGACTCCTGCTGCCGGAGACTTAGACGGAGACGGTGATGAAGACTTACTGGTAGGAACAGCCCTGGGAGAATTTATTTTCATTGAAAATACTAGTTCTCAAGCCGGAGAAGCGGCTTATGAGTTGGAGTCATTGGCTTATCAGGGGCTGGATGGAGGCTCCTTTGTGGCGCCCCAACTGCTGGACATAGATACAGATGGAGACCTGGACCTACTTTCAGGTAACCGTAGAGGGAAATTTTACTTGTATGAGAATGAAGGGACTACTACAGAAGCTGATTACCAGCTAACTTCTACTCAGTGGGGATTTATCAGAATCCCTAGCCCTTTTGGGGATACTATCTCTAATGGATGGGCTAAGCCGCTATTTTTTGATATAGATAGGGATGATGAAGTGGAGCTACTGTCAGGAAGCCTTGGAGGAGAAATACGTGTGTATGAAGGGGTAGGTACCGCCCTAACGGATACACTCACATTTGTAGGAAGCTTAAACGCCTTCTCAACCAGCCGGAATGCTGCTCCCGCTATTTATCCGGAAGTGGCTGCTGACAGTTTCCAGGTCCTAATTGGGAATAAGCTGGGAGGGATACACCTACTGTTTCAGGCATTTGGGGGGCTGAGTACCAACCTCTCCCCACAGCTGACCCAGTCTTCCTCTGTCCAGTTATTTCCTAATCCTGCCAAGGGAAGACTTACGGTAATGTTTAGCACCCCACTTAGAGGCATAGCTGAAGTATCCCTACTCAATCAGATGGGGCAGCTCGTTTTTCAGGAAACGGTACGCCAGTCCACTACCCTTTCTCTTACACATTTAGCTGTAGGCATGTATTACGTGAAGGTAGTAAGTGAAGAGGAGGTAGCGGTACTTCCCATTCTTCTGGAATAGAGAAAATAGGCCATCCTTTTCTGTTTAGGAAGCTGAAATAGCTATTGACAAAAAGTACCTGTGAAAATACGATCAGGCTAGAGATATTTCTAATATGATCAGATACGTCTTATTGGCTTGCCTCCCTAGTATGTGGGTTTCCGTATGGGCTCAGGATCAGATGAGTACCTTCAGCCCTGCCAGTAATATCCCAGTATTAGACTTCGCCCAGGCTTCTTTTGAAGCTGCATGGGCAGGAGGAATGAATAACCCCCAATTCTCAGAAATAGACCTGGATCAGGATGGGAAAAAGGATCTGGTCATCTTTGATAGAGCAGATAACTCCTTCACTACCTTCATTAATAATGGTGAACAAGGAGCCATTTCTTATCCGTATGCGCCTCAGTACCAGAACTGGTTTGAAGATTGTGAGTGTAGTGGGTGGGCGCTACTAAGAGATTTTGATTGTGATGGCCTGGAAGATGTATTTTGTGGAACCCTTTCTTCTAATATTCAGGTTTACAAGCAGACCCGTTTCCGTTCTGACAGTGCTACCTTTTCCCCCTTCATAGATTTTCTAAAGACGGACCTTAGAGAACAGTTTTTTCTCTATTCTAATGACATAGACATTCCTGCCATCATAGATGTGGACTGGGATGGAGACTTAGATATTCTCTCCTTTGGAGCCATAGGAAATTATATAGAGTGGCATAAAAACCTGGCCATAGAAACCCTGGGACGCTGTGATACCATGATGTTAGAAAGGGATTCACGCTGCTGGGGGCACTTTTTTGAAGGAGAATTTGATAATACTGCTTTCCTAAATGATACGGTAAGCTGTGAGCTGGGAGATTATGACCCAAGTAGAGAAATTCTTCACGTAGGCTCTACCACTACCTTGATAGACCTGAATGCAGATTCTTTATATGATGCCTTAGTGGGGGACATTACGTTTAATTCTGTTTATGCGCTCTATAATGGAGGGAGAAAGGACTACGGATATATGACTTCCGTAGAGACAGATTTCCCCCAAAATGGAATTCCCATTAATGTATATGCCTTTCCGGCTGTCTTCCATATGGACATCAATAATGACCAGCAGAAAGACCTGATTGTGTCTCCTAATTCTCAGTTAGGGGAAGATAAGGTAGGTGTACATGTGTACGTGAATGGGAGTCAGACAGAAACTCCCTCCTATACCTCTCCTATTAGAGGGTTTTTTCAGTTAGACCAGTTTGAGGTAGGAAGTAGATCCTTTCCGGTGCTAATAGACTATAATGGAGATGGCTTGAAGGATCTGCTAATCACTAACCTTTCAGTTACCTTTAATGAGCCTAGTGGCGTAGTTACGGAACCCCTCTCCCAACTATATCAAAATATAGGGTCAGGCGCTGAGGCCTTATTTAAGCAGGTGGCAGAAGATGCCTTATTGTTGAGAAGTAATTCTCCTGATGTGCTGGGGGCGGGTGCTACTGCCGGAGACCTGGACGGAGATGGGAAAGAGGATATCCTGTATGGCACAGCTACCGGAGCTTTATGGTTCTTTAAGAATACTACCCTAAATCCAGCAGCTCCCCAGTTTAAATTGGAAGATGATAATTTTTACAATATTAGTACAGACGCTTACTGTGCGCCTACCTTGTATGATGCGGACCAGGATGGGGACTTAGACCTGTTCGTAGGAAACAGAAGAGGATTTATAGCCTACTACAGGAATCTGGGAACGCCAGAACAGCCAGACTTCGTTTGGCAGACGGATACCTGGGGAGGAGTAAAAGTGAATGATGAGGCGGGAGGTGCGTTCTCAGATGGGTATGCCCAGCCTGCCTTTTATGACATAGATGGAGATCAGAAGCCTGAGTTATTGGTAGGCGGAATTACTGGAAAGATAAGTATTTATGATGGGGTGGAAGCGGCGGTTGGAGCAGAAGCGGCCACGGCCCAGCTTACTCTTAAAGAAGACCTGGTAGATAGTAGATGGATGGACTTTTCCAGCCCCGTATTGGATATTTTGGATAATACTGGACAGCCTGTTCTCATCTCAGGTAACCAACGCGGAGGGCTGATGCTTTTCCGACCTACTGATCAGCTAACCACCTCTCTGGAAGTTCCTAAGCAGGAACTTATGGTAAAGATCTTTCCTAATCCGGCTACTGATCAGCTTAGGATACAGTTATCAGAAGTCAGCGGTAGGCATACGGAACTTACTCTCTTCTCCCTTATAGGTGAGCAGATCTTGACAGATAACTTCTCCACTCAAGACCATACCCTCTCTTTGCCTTCCCTACCCACAGGTATTTACCTACTTAGGGTAAGACATGAGGATTCCATGATCAATAAGAAGATCTACATCAGCCAATAAGCACGCACGGGAATCCAAAGAACCCTTTTTCAAGTCTGATGATTACACTTAGGGCCCGAAAGGTATTAGTTGGTGAAAGTGACAAAAGAAAGCTAAGTCGGTCGTAGGGATATACTGCACACATTTAGTATATTCAGCAGACCATCAACTAACTGATTCGCCATTATGGGATTATTCGACTTTATTAAAGGCCAATTTATAGACATCATAGAGTGGGTAGATTTCTCACGTGATGTACTTGTATGGAAGTTCCCTGATCAGGATAAAGAGATCAAAATGGGAGCTCAACTTACCGTAAGAGATTCTCAGGCAGCCATCCTCATTAATGAAGGGAAAATGGCTGATACTTTTGAGCCAGGAAGGCATGAACTGACGACGAGGAACATGCCCATCATGACCACCATTAATTCCTGGAAATATGGGTTTGACTCCCCTTTCAAGGTAGATGTCTACTTCTTTAACACCAGACAGTTCACAGATAATAAATGGGGTACGCCCTCTCCTGTTACCATTCCTGACAGTAAGTTTGGGCAGGTAGAGTTCCGCGCCTTTGGTACCTATAACTTCCGTATCAGTAACTTTGAAACCTTCTTCAAAGAGTTAGCCGGGACTAATCCTGTACTGGCTTTGAGTGATGTAGAAGGAACGCTAAAAAGTAAATTAGTAGATCGTTTCACAGAGGTAGTGGCAGAGATGGCCTCAAATGATTTCTCCTTCGTGCAGATGCAAGCCAATAAAACAGAGTTTGTGGAGGCCCTCAAACCCCGTATCAAGGATTTCTTTGATGGGTTTGGGCTAGAAGTAACAGACTTCTCTATCCAGAGCATTACCCTTCCGCCAGAACTACAAGAATTCTTACGTAAGAATACTCAGATGAATATGGTGGGGGATATGCAGCGGTTTATGCAATTCCAAACAGCTACTTCTCTGGAGAAAGCTGCAGAAAATCCTTCAGGGGGAAACAGCGGAATGGATATGGGCGCAGGATTTGCTATGGGCCAAGCCATGATGAACTCCATGAATCAGGCGACTACTCCTGCCCAACCCGCCCAAGGAGAAAGCAAAGAAGATATCATGAAGCTCCTAAAGGAGTTAGGAGAACTAAAAGAAGCAGGTATTCTCACAGAAGAAGAATTCACAGCTAAAAAGAAAGAGCTGTTAGCCAAACTCTAAGGAGAACAGCATATAGGATAAAAAGGATCTCAAGCTTTTTGAGGTCCTTTTTTTGATTGGGGGATTGCTGTAGTAAAAATGAGTTGCCAGCTAAGGTAGAGGTGAGTCGCTTTTTACAGCCCCCTAAGGGCTAGCTTGTTTTTCCAGGCTTTGCTGTTTAGAAATAGCTAACCCTTTCTGAAAGACATTCCTCAATATCTGCTGAATACTGGTATCCAGGGGGATGGCACCTGTGAAGGCTAATGAGCTGGCATTGAAGACTAAGCCTCCACCTTCTGTTAGGTAATAGCCCATGTCAGCTCCTCCCAGGCTATTCCATTTATCAGCTTGCAGCTTCTCTGGATATACTTCTCCCATACCCAGGGTGGAGGGATTCTTTCCGCTGGCTACGGTAGTCCAGCCAGGGAGCGTTCTTTCAGGATCCACAAAGTCTACTTCCATACCTGAGGCAGCACCTGTTTTCCCTTTGCTGAGGAGGCCCCGGATAAGTTGCCCAGCTGAAGCATGGGAATAGAAATAGTCATAGGTCAAGCTCTTTGCCCCAAAAAGATCCCCTTTCTGCAGGCCTGTTCCTGAGAATATCCAACTGCTATCCACTTCCACCTCGTAGGGGGCGTACTGCTGAAAGCTCCCCATATGAGTTCGCGTCCCAAAGGGTTTAAGCCCCATAGTATCAGCCCCATACCATAGCTGGTCATCTCGCTTATCCACACTTAGCGTTCTATCTAAATGGTTTACATAAGAAATATAGGCTGCTGTATTGCCAGATAAACTAATTAGAGACCCTCCCTGATCCAGGAACTTATTTAAATGAATCAACATATTCTCTGACCAATATTCACTATGGGTAGAAATGATCCATACGGGATATTTGAAAAGAGTGGAGTCTGCTATTTCTAGCTCATCCATGCTGTACGCATCAAAGGGGATTCCTTCTTCTTGTAGTAGGAGAGCCACATAGGTATCCTTTTCGGCTGACTGGTAGTACCACTGATGATGCACTAAAGTGCTGGGTAAAAATGGATCTGCTAGGGGATGGGGTCTATTTCCAGAAACAGCCGTGCTTTTATTACGGGTGTAAAGAGAATAGCCTCCCCAGTGATTATAAGCATTCCATGTATTGGTAGACAGAAGCATAGCTACATCTTTCTCCCTCTCTTTAGGCTTGATAAACACACTGGTGTGGGTTTGAGCTGAACGGGTGGATAAGGAGAGTATAAACCAGCCGGTTTGTATGGAATCAGGGAGGATTACGGCGTATGAAGCGTTCCATTGACAGCCCTTGATGGAGACAGAATCCGCTACTTTTTGGGTAGAAAGGCTGAAAGAAGCTTCTATGATGTTGGACTCTCCAGGGAGAATATGCTGTAGCCTAAGTGTTCCCTCCTTAGCCGGGAAGCTACTGCCAAATACTTGAACGGTATCCCCTGGCTCATAGGTCCATCTATCAGTATACATCTCCAGATGAGGGAAGAGGGCTCTTTTTGCCTGAAACCAGCCTGTACTATTTTCTTGTAAGTCATAGTGCTGCAGCCGGATTCCACTAAGAAGCAGAATAAACCAGAAGGCTCCATACAAGAGATAAGAAA
>JBCCLI010000250.1:0-9508 GCA_039026975.1 Bacteroidota bacterium
CATACCTTTATATTTGAAGGGGAAGGGAAGATCAAGGATTTTCCCGGCAGCTATTCTCAATACAGAGACTGGAAAGAATCAGCGGAAGTGAACAGCCCAACCCAACCTCAAAAGCTTCCTAAAACACCCGCCTCTGCCCCTATGGAGAAAGTTAGGAAGGAGCAATCTGCCCAGAGAAAGCTGAGCTACAAAGAGAAAAGAGAGTATGAATCTTTGGAGACAGAAATAGAAGAGATGGAAAGCAGGAAGGGAGAACTGGAGACACTCATTAACTCTGGAGAAACTGATTATCAAAAGCTAGGAGAATGGACTTCTGAACTTGAAACACTTAACGCTTCCCTAGATGAAAAGACCAATAGGTGGCTTACATTAGCTGAGATAGCCGGAGATTTATAGCTCAGGTGGGAGCACTACTGGCCAGCAGTAACACGGTGGCGCTGTAAGTTCCTGGAACTACAAACTGTTCTATTAGCGGGGGCATACCACTAAGTACCCTAATTTCTGGTGTCCCTATATCAAAATCTAATATGAAGCGGTTACTCTCCACGGAACCCGCGTTTCCCTTTATCCCTGGAGAAATTAATATATGATCCCCTCCCAATACCTGGGCAGTAGAAGGGTTTAAGGTAGCATTAGCCAACACCAGGTTAGTGCCTACCTGATGGGTGCCTACACTAGTAATTTTATATCCTAAATTCCGCATATCTATCAAATGTCCCCCTAATGTATTCATAGCCCATGGAGCTTCTAAATACACTATATAGTTGACGCTGCTGCTCACCTCAAAGCGAGCCTGCTGCTCTGTACCTGGGATAGGGTTCATTACGCCATATTTATATCCATGAATAGTGTTTATCAGAAAATGCTGGTTACCGCCGGATAGGACTTGAATTTCCAAAAACCCCCTAAATAGGGCACTTATTTTAATCTCATCAGCCTGACCCCTTAGGCCGCTTACCCCCATTAAGGTAAATAGGGCACACAGCAGGAAAAGTCGCTTTGAGAAAAATATCATATGAAAATACTAGCACTAAGCAAGGAGAGCAGAAAGCCAAATATGTTTCTGGTAAAACCTAGATAAGATTTTGGAAGGAATTGAACTACTAGGAAAGGGGATTCAGGGATGTTTTATTGATATACTTATGATTATTTATTCTTTTTTTTGAAAAAATTGTAAAGAATTGGTAATCTTGGTAACAGATTATTTCAAATAGAACCATTACTACTCGCTTCGTTTTTCAAAAAAGCAAAGAAGCAAATATGCAATTTGAAACGAAAGCGATTAAGTCCATCGCAGAAATGGACAATCTTACGCACTTTTATTCTGCTCCAGATACTCTTACTGTCCCTTTACTTAACCAGGCAAACTTTTCCCCAAAAGCTGTTTCAGCCTTTTCAGAAATAGAACTCTCTTCTCTAGAGCGCAAGCTAGCCAAGCTTGAAGGAGGAGAACGTGCCTGCCTGTGGCAGGAAGACTCAATTTCTGTTTGGCATGCACTTGTCAGTAGTTTGCCTAAAGACGCTCATGTACTGATCCCTTGTCCGCATGAGGAATCTTCTCTCTCTCATTTACATGAAATTCTTATATCAGAACAACTTTCCTACAGCTGTGTAGATATATATTCTCCAGATAGCTGGGCTGAGGCTATCACCAGCCAAACCCAAATGCTAGTATTGGCATCTCCTACCTTTCCGGACTTAAGCATTATAGACTTATCTTTTGCTGGTATGTTTGCGAGAAAGCATAATCTGATTCTGGCAGTAGATAATAGCGTAAATTCCCCTTATCTCCAGCAGCCATTAGCCCTTGGGGCACATGTAGTAATCCATTCAGGAATTAACTTCTTGAGTAAGCAAACTATGGCACCTTTCGGGCTACTAACAGGTAATAAAACCTTAATAGAGTCTGTAAAAGATAGAAGATCTACTAACGGAATGAAGTTCTCCACCTTTGACTTATGGCTCCTGAAAAAAAGTCTTGAAACCCTTCACCTTAGGGTGGAAAGACAGTGTTTAAATGCACAGCAGATGGCCTTATGTTTACTATATAACCCCCGGGTATCCTTGGTGAAGTATCCCTTCCTTCCCAGCCATCCACAGGTAAAACTAGCCAGGAAACAAATGAAGTTTGGGGGAGCAGAACTTAGTTTCATCCACAAAGGAGGTAAACAGGGCGCCAGGAAGTTCATCCAAAGTCTTTCTATTATAGCTAAAGGAAAGCAAACGCAAGAGAATTACACCTACGCCTGTCATACTGACGGGGAGGGAAGAATAAAATTATTCGCAGGCCTGGAGCACGAAATGGATCTATGCGCAGACCTTGAAAAAGCACTTGCTCAATCATAAAAATCCATTTCATTTATATCAGGAAAAGCTATATAATTGAAAAGTTTGGGAAAACTTACTCATAGGAGTGGGGCTTTTGGAAAGCATAATTCTGCTCAAATAGAACTTGCGGAGAATATTTCCCTATCCTCCCCTTAAAAAGTATCTACAAACCCTCGACCTCCCCCTTTTACCACCTTTCCCATGGAAAGTAGCCCATTCATAATCCACGTACGCGTATGCTGCGGGTCAATCACCTCATCTATTTCCAGGAAGGCAGCCGTATTGATAGCTCTGCCGTGCTGGTAGGCTTTGGCTACCATTTGTTGGTAGAGGGCTTCTCGTTTTTCTGGATCTTCTATGGCTTCCAGCTCTTTTCTGAAGCCTAAACGTACGGCCCCTTCCAGTCCCATTCCGCCAAATTCTCCTGTAGGCCAGGACACAGAAAAAAGAGATTCATGCATCCCTCCACCTGCCATAGCCATAGATCCTAAGCCATACGCTTTTCTGAGAATTACGGTAAATATGGGTACCTTCTTCTTAGCCATGGCTGTAAATAAGCGGGAGGTGTGCCTGACTAATCCTGTTTTTTCAGCCTCAGGGCCTACCATAAATCCAGGCGTATCACAAAGGGAAAGAATGGGAATCCCAAAAGTATCACATAGCTGTATGAACCTGGCGGCTTTCCCTGCACCTGCCGCATCAATAGCGCCTCCAAGTTCGGCAGGATTATTAGCTATACAGCCCATCGGCCTCCCTTCTACGCGGATGAAAGTAGTAATCATTCCCTTAGCATATTCCTTTCTTAGTTCAAGGATGGACTCTTTATCTGCTATGGCTGCTATCACCTTATGGATATCATACACCCTACGCCTATTCTCAGGGATCATATACCTTAGTTTTCGCTGATCTTCACATTCCCATATTTGTAGGCTTCCCTGAAAGTAGGACAGGTACTTCTTCGCTATTTCTATGGCAGCTTGCTCATCCCTGGCTAGGACGTCTATGACTCCATTGGCCTGCTGGACACCTACAGGGCCAATCTCCTTAGGATGGAACTTTCCCAGGCCCCCTCCTTCTATCATGGCAGGTCCCCCCATCCCAAGATTAGTATCTTCCGTAGCTATGATCACATCCGAACAACCCGCCAGTGCTGCATTCCCTGCAAAACAGTACCCGGACACAATCGCAATCCGAGGGGCCTCTCCATTATGCTTGGCAAAGGCGGCAAACGTACTAAGCTGAAGCCCCCCTACCGCCTGTATGTCTGTATCTCCCGGCCTCCCGCCGCCGCCCTCAGCAAAAAGGATAATGGGGAGCTTGGCCTTCCTAGCTACTTCCAGCACCCTGTCTGTCTTGTGATGCCCAAAATATCCCTGTGTCCCCGCCAAAACAGTATAGTCATAGCATAAGATCATACACTTAGCCTCCTCCTTCTCAAACATCTCTCCATTTACTTCTCCTATACCCGTTATGATCCCATCTGCCGGCGTAGACTGTATTAACTCCTCCTCTTTTTTCCGATTCCTTTGGGCAGCAATGATCAGAGAACCATACTCATGGAAAGAGTCTTCCTCGCATAACTGGGCTATGTTTTCACGGGCAGTCTGCTTTCCCTTTCGTTTGCGCTTGGCTACCGCCTCAGTCCTGTGTGCATCTTGCTGAACTGCCTTTCTGTCAAGCAAGGCCTGAAGCTCTGGTCTGATATGTTCCAGGTCTAGTTCCTCTACTTCTTCCCCTGTATGCTCTCCCTCTAAGGCTGACTCCAGAACCATTAACACTTGACCGGTCTGTATAATTTCTCCTACCTGAACCCTTAACTCAGATACTACACCTCCCGCATCAGCCATAACCAGGGTTTCCATCTTCATAGCCTCTATGACTAATAAGGACTGGCCTTTCTGTATCCTGTCTCCCTCCCCTACCTCTAGGCTTATTAATGTTCCTGGAAGTGGACTTTTTACAGCTATAGTATCTTCAGAAACTTCCTGCGTGGATAAGGATTCTGGAACCTCACTTCTTAGTGGATTCTCTTGTGGCGTTTCAGTCTCTAGTTTAGTGAGTTCATGGAGATGTCTGGAAATGAATTTTGTGGAGAATTGATTCTTCAAAAACACCTCATGGCTTAGGACCTGCATAAGAAGGGGCAGGTTAGTAACTATTCCCTCCAGGGAACATCTACTCAAGGCCTGCTTTGCCTTATGAGCTGCTGACAGAAATTCCGGCTGATGAGAATGAATGATCAACTTAGCCAATAGCGTATCAAAAGCGGGGTTATTAGTGTATCCTTGGTAAGCTGCCGTTTCTATCCTAACTCCCTTTCCAAATGGGAGCTCCATACGCTTAAGGGTACCTGTTTGGAGTTGAGGTAATCCTTCTGCTGATAGGGTTTCAGCATTAATACGGACTTGAATGGAATAGCCTTTAGGAGGGACTAGCGCTTCCTGCCTAAGTCCCAAGTCTGATAGACTCGCGCCCCTAGCCTGCTGGAGTTGGAAAGCCACCAGGTCTACCCCAGTAACTTCTTCAGTAACTGTATGTTCTACCTGGATTCTGGGATTGGCCTCCAAAAAATAAAAGTCAGCCTCTGAGGTGAAGTCATTCCCTGCTACCAGAAATTCAAATGTTCCTGCACTCTCAAATTGTATAGCGTGAGCCATGTTTATGCTGGCATCTGTAAGCTTCTTCCTGAGGACCGGATTCATTTGTGGACAGGGGGCTATTTCTACTAGTTTTTGGTGATTTCTTTGGATACTGCACTCTCGCTCCCATAGGTGAGATACTTCCTGACCATCTCCAATGATCTGTACTTCTACATGCCTGGCAGTAGGTAAGTACTGCTCTACATAGAGGTCAGCTCTCCCAAAAGCCCTTTTCGCCTCTCTTTCACACTTTGCATAAAGGCTGGTGATTTCAGCCTTTTGACTCACCAAGGCCATCCCTCTTCCTCCTCCCCCCGAGAGGGATTTGATTAGCATTTGAGCGCCTGACGGAAGGGAGGAGAAAAAATCCTCAGCCTCAGCTAAAGAGGTGGCCGTATTGGTGCCGGGAAGAATGGGGATTTTATGGTCCATTGCTAGTGCCCTGGCCTGACTCTTATCTCCGAGTAGCCTTAGCGTGGCAGCACCAGGTCCTACAAAGGTGATCCCTACTTCTTCACAAGCAGCTGCAAAGGCAGCATTCTCACTTAAGAATCCATACCCAGGATGAATGAGGGTAACCTCATGCTGAGTGGCTATGTGGATAATCTGCTTGATGTCCAGGTAAGGGGCTACCCCCCTTCCTGTCAAGGGGACTGCCTCATTAGCCCTTCGGATGGGCAGCTCTTGGGTATCATCTTCTGAATAGATGGAAAGGGTAGGAATCCCCTGCTCTGCTGCTGCCTGAATAATACGAAGAGCTATTTCACCTCTGTTAGCAATGAGTAGTTTATCCTTTTTCATTTTGAAAAACTGACGATAGAATATTGATTTCACAAGTCACGACTCATATTTTCGGCGGCAATACCTGCTATCCTGGAATAACATACGCCTAATAGGCTGACTATCAACTCCCACCTTTAGGTCATCTTTAATAAGGTCTTCTTTATGAATTTACTGTAACAGAAAGCAAAAGAATATATGAAGGTTTTCTGCTGACACAAATCACGGAACTAACGCGAAGGTTCTGAATTTAATCTGTGCATTCATAGTGCTTTAGTCAAGGCCAGGAACTGTAGGAAAAGGAAAAAACTCACGATTAGAAATAGCAGTATCAGTATTTCCATAAACCATTTCCTAAACATGGGCCACTTATAATCTTCCAATTATATCTTTATTTCTGAGCATTTATCCCATTCTGTCATTAATTTCAGAACATGGAAGCATCTCAGGAAGACCTTGTATTTCAGGCATGGAATCATCTGGAATTGGAAGAATATGAAGAGGCTGAAAAGTTAGCTTCTTCCCTTATGAAACTTCCTGAAGAGGCAGGCTTCAGAATCCAATCTATGATCTGGGTAGCGAGAGAGAACGAACAAAAAGCCCTTGAAGTATTAGAACAGGGACTCACTGCCCTTCCAAACGAGTGGCATTTATGGCTGCAGTACGGTAACATGCTTTCCCAGGTAGGCCGGTTTGAAGAAGCCCTGGAATCTTTTGATAATGGTCTGGCCACAGAGCCTGATCAACCTGCCTGGCTCTACTTAAACCAAGCAGTGGTTTACTTCCGTCAAGGGCAGATAGATGAAGCCCTTACCCTACTCCAGTCTATTGATGATCCGGCAGTCATTACTGAGGCATTCTCCTTACAGCTTTCTATGCTAGACCAGGTAGACAGACATGATTTAATCCTGGAAATAGCTACTGATGAATTGGAAATTCTCCCTGTTCCTGAAACCATGGAAGAGGCTAGCAAGCTTTCTCAGATCTGCTCGCAGATAGCTAATGCAGCCTGGTATGAAGATAAGAGTAAGGAAGAGGTCTTCCACTATTTGAGGCAGTCCATTTCTTTTGACAGGACTAATCCGCAGGCTATCTGGCTATGGCGAGAAGCCTACCCAGAATTTATAGATTCTCCTAAAGAGTTTCAGCTATTAGTTCAGGGACGGTTTCAAACACAAGAAGGCCAGGAAGAGCAATCCCTATTTCTCACTACCTATGCCCTGGTGGCAGGGTCTACAGATCATGCCCTTAGGCTCATTCAAGCATATGAGATAGAAGAAGTAAATACGGAAACACTGGAAATTCTAGAAGTAGAAGAGGGAGAAAGCGAGTCCGCCCAAGCAGTAGGCATATATGAAGTGGGGGGATTCGGGATACTAGACCCCGACGAAAATGTATAAACTACTACTCTATTAACTCATTGGACATAGCATGAGTAAGCTGATAAATCTCCGCATCAGCGGATAACTTATAAGGTCCTATTCTGGCAAGCTTAAATGCTTTAATAGCATTATCAGTGTTCCCTAGTTGTTTTTCAGCTAAGCCCATGAGGAAGTAGTGTTTAGCTTTCTCCTTAGGGTTGAGGGATAACCTTACTGATTCTGCCAGTATATTACTGCTTTCACTATATGCTTCCATGAAGTAAGAAGCCCTAGCCATTGCATAATAATGAGGCCCTTCAAATGTAAAGCCCTGCTTTTTACACTTTTGCATAGCCCTGTAGGCTTCCTCATAGCGAGCTACATCATAGTAAGCATCTCCAATGTACCAGTAGTACAGCCCTTTCTTTTCTTCATCTACTAAACTGATAGCTTTTTCATACTTGAGAATGCTCTCATCTATCCTCCCTTGTCTTCTGAAAATTCTTGCCTGCAGCATAATAGCCTTAAAGTAATTCTCATCCAGGGCTATTACCTTCTCAAGGTATCCTAAGCTGGTCTTATACTCATCATTTAAGTAATAGCTGATGGCTACTTTATAGTAATACTCAGGATCATCCTGTGGATAATATTGCTTAATCCAGTCACTATAAGGCTGAAAGGCTACCTTTTTCCATGCATTTTGGGCTTTGGTACTATCTCCCAAATGGTAGTAGACTACCCCAAGGCCGTAGTGGTATGGAGCTTTTTTCCGCTGAGACATCATCTTCACCCGCTCTGTCATGAGCACCCGCTGGTAGTATTCTTCTGCTTTTTTCCATTCACTCTCCATGCGATACACCTCCGCTATTTTAAAAAGTAACTCCGGATTATCAGGATCCATAGATTCTATGGTTCTTAATTCTCCCATAGCCTCAGTATACCTCTTTTCCTTCAGCAGTAAGTTTATGTACAGTAACTGATAAGATACCTTCCGCATGGTATCAGGCTCATGTGTTACTGCCTGCTGATAGTAAAACCCTGCATTCTCATAATCTCCTTCCTGAATGAATGATCTTGCCAGCCATACCCTGGCAGGGACATGCTCTGGTGAGAATTTAATGGCTAGCTTAAAAGACTCCTTTGCCGCATCAAACTTCTCCAGCCTAAACTCACATTTTCCCCTTTGAAGAAAGAACATGTGATCAGTAGAGTCCTTTTGGATGGCCTGATTATAATAGGAGATGGCTTCCTGATATTTCCTGGATTTTCTCAGGCGTTCCGCTTCCTGAAAATCTTTATCTCCAGGATCTACTCCACCCAATAAATAGGCAGTAGATCCAACCAAGGTGCACAAGAGACAAATATGTAAGAGGAGCCGAATCATGAGAAGGAATGGTTTATATCTAATACGTGAGAAACAAAAGAAAGTATTTTGAGATTCGAATAGAATGAAATTGGACTGACTTGTATAAATCGCGACCTAAACCCCTCCCAGGAAATAATAATAAGGTTGTCTCATTAGGTTAGTAGATATAACTTGCAACCCAACTCAATGAATTCTTCATGAGCATGAACTTTATACAAGAACTTAGCTGGCGGGGACATTTACATGATTGTATCCCAGGTACGGAAGAATATTTACTTGCTAATCCCTCCCGAGCATATATAGGGTTTGACCCTACTTCAGACTCTCTTCATATAGGAAACCTGGCCAGCATTATGATGCTGAAATTTTTTCAGGAATGTGGTCATACCCCTGTGGCCCTTGTGGGTGGTGCTACGGGTATGGTAGGAGACCCTTCCGGAAAAAGTGAGGAGCGGAACTTGCTTTCTGAAGAGATTCTCAAGCACAATGTGGAGAGTATCAGAAAGCAGTTAGAACAGTTTCTAGACTTTGATCCCAAGCTGTCTAATACAGCTCTCATGGTCAATAACTATGACTGGTTTAAGGACATAGGCTTCCTGAACTTCCTTAGAGATGTAGGGAAATACATCACCGTCAATTACATGATGGCTAAAGAGTCTGTGAAGAAGAGAATAGAAGGAGATACCGGTATTTCTTATACAGAATTTGCCTACCAGCTGCTTCAGGGATATGACTTCTTACACATGTATGAGCACATGGATGTACGCATGCAGATGGGAGGTTCAGACCAGTGGGGAAACCTGACTACAGGTACTTACCTCATAGGGAAGAAATTCGGAAAAGATGCCAAAGCTTTCGCGGCCACCTGTCCGCTGGTTACTACAGCTGATGGGAAGAAGTTCGGGAAGTCGGAAGCCGGAAATAAAATGTGGCTGGATAGAGAAAAGACCTCTCCCTATGAGTTCTTCCAGTACTTCAGGCAAAGCTCTGATGATGATGCGGCTAAATTCATCAAAATCTTCAGCACCAAGGGA
>JBCCLI010000251.1:0-9503 GCA_039026975.1 Bacteroidota bacterium
ACGTCAGGAGACTGCGAAAAAATATGTTCAGGACTGACAAGTAGGCCCACACAGATGATACCCCATATCAAGGTGTGAAGTAACTTCTCCATCATACCGGCAAACTTTAGCATTATTAACGAATGCCGGAAACTACGGGTAGTTAAAAATATGTTAACGTCTTTTCTCGCGCATGCTAAATAGGTTCAGCAGGGCGGTTACGTAAGATTCACGTGTATTTATACTGATAAAATCCGCCCCACTTCTAGCAAAGGTACGGCTGGTTTTATCAAGGTTATCTGCATACCACTTCTGGTAATTTTCTCTCACTTTTTTACTATCAGAATCCAACCACATGGTCTTCCCTGTCTCAGCATCCTGCACCCTGATAAGGCCCATCTTGGGGAGCTTTACTTCCCTGTCATCATAAATATGTAGCCCCACCACGTCATGCCTTCTTTTGGCTATGCTCAGGTCATCTTTGTAGTCAGGCCCATTTTGCATAAAGTCTGAAATGACAAACACCACTGAGCGCTTCTTCAGCATATTAGTCAGGTTCTGCAGACTGTCTGCTATATTGGTTTTGGCAGGCTTAGGCTCTATGGCTACTATCTCTCTGATGATTCTCAAAATATGATTTCGGCCCTTCTTAGGTGGCACATACAGCTCTACCTGGTCGGAAAAGAGCATAATGCCCACTTTATCATTATTGTTAATGGCAGAGAAAGAGAGTACTGCACATATCTCAGCTATAATATCCTGCTTCATTCTTCCTACCTGTTCTTTGTCCTTTTGGGTTCCAAAGAAGGTAGAGCCACTGATGTCTACCAGCAGCATAACCGTGATCTCTCTTTCTTCCTCAAATACTTTCACATGTGGCTCCTGCAGCCTGGCCGTCACATTCCAGTCAATGGTTCTCACATCATCCCCATACTGATAAGCTCTTACCTCACTGAAGGACATCCCTCTCCCCTTGAAGGCAGAATGGTATCCACCAGAGAAAAGTTGGTTAGACAAGCCTCGGGTTTTAATTTCTATCTTTCTTACTTTCTTGAGAATTTCCTGGGTACGATCACTTACCATAATTCTGTAGTTTCGCCACAAATATAAAACTGTAAACGTAATTCACGGATAAAGTTTGTCTACCCCCATGACACAATTCAGAAAACGTAGGATAGAAGAGATGGGAAGACTGTCAACAGAAGCCTTTATAGCCGCAGAAAAGATTCCGGTTAGGGTTATTCTGGATGACATCAGAAGCATGCATAATGTAGGTGCCCTCTTCCGTACGTCTGACGCATTCCGGATAGAGGCCCTTCACCTATGTGGCATTACCCCCAAACCTCCGCATAGGGAAATTCACAAGACGGCCATAGGGGCAGAGAAAAGCGTGAGATGGGAATACCATGAAGACATTCTCTCCCTCATCCAGCTGTTACTGACAGAGGATTACACCCTTATAGGCGTAGAACAAACGGAAGATAGCATACCGCTACAGCAGTTCCAGGTAGATCCTTCTCATAAATATGCCCTTATTCTGGGGCATGAAATTCAGGGAGTAAAACAGGAAGTTCTAGCTCTATGTGAGGCCGTGGTAGAAATCCCTCAGTTTGGGACCAAGCACAGTTTGAACATATCTGTTTCTGCCGGGATCAGCCTGTTCCATTTTAGCCATCCCTTTTTTGGAGGAATGATGGACTGGAGAAGTGAGTGAATGGATACCCTCTTATTTCCCTGACTGATAATCAAACACATCTCTTTCTCAAACGCATCTTCAGTCATAAATTGAATTTACTTCATCACCTTCATTGCTGATGAACCAGCTTCTTATGGAATTGGGTAGATTCCTGCTTATGCTTAAATACCATAGTATACACGCCCTTAGGTAGGTCCAGTTCTAGTGCTACTCCAATAGGAATTTGTTCCCATGTCTTGATTCCTCTTCCGCTCATGTCCAGGAGGGTCATCTGCCAGCCTAAGGGGTTATCCTCAAAACTAACTTGATATGACCCAGTTCCAGGATTAGGGAAGACGCTTACTTTGGAAGAAAGAAGCTCTTCATCCCCTGAGGTGGTAGCCGCCAGGGGAAGGAGGCTGTTATAGGCATTTAATAAGCCTGACCCATGGAAGCGGTCCCAGCCGCGAGTATCTTCATTGGGCGCTCCTACCATATCTATGGTCCCTTTCCTTAGCAGGTTCTTTACCTCATCTACAGAAAGAGTGGGATCCAGGCTCTTCATCAGGGAAATCACTCCTGTAACGAGCGGGGTGGCTTGGGAAGTTCCCCCCCAGTAGGTATCATAATCTGTGTTAGAAGTAGAGGAAAGCCCAAACATAAAGTTCCCTGGTGCCACCAGGTCTATATGCTGCCCAAAATTACTACCACTGATATGGCTCCAGAAAAAGGGACTGGCCCGCTGGTTATCTGTGTCTGTGGCTCCTACTGCTATAGACTCCTTATAAGCTGCCGGATAATGGCGAATGAAATTATTGGTGTTACCCATAGCTACTACCACGGGGACATTGCCACGATAGGCATACCTAATGGCCTCTTCCAGACTAGGAGAATTAGCTCCACCGACAGTGGACATATTAATGACATCTGCTCCATTATCCACTGCATAGTAGATCCCTTTAATCCACCAGGAATAGAAGCCTTCATTATTTTCATCCAGGATTTTGGCTATGAGAAGTTTACAATTCCAGTCTACGCCAGCATAGCCTATCCCATTATTTCCATTAGCCGCTAAGATACCGGCTACATTTGTTCCATGTCCATGGTCATCTGTAGGGTCATCATCTTCTGAATCCCCTCCATCCTTATCTACAAAGTCCCATCCCCAGCTATCATCTATGTATCCATTCAAATCATCATCTATATTATTATCGGGGATTTCTCTCTCATTCTGCCAAATCCTTCCTGCAAACTCAGGATGGTCAGGCTTTATACCAGAGTCCAGGATAGCTACCATAATAGAACTATTTCCCTGTGTAAGGGCCCAGGCTTCTTCCATGTCTATGTCCGCATCTTCTACACTTTTAGTATTAAAGGTACCGTCATTTTCCAGTCCCCACTGCCTGGATTTAAAATAGGCATCATTTGGGATCATCCCTTGCTGACCGGCTCCTGTTCCTTTATAATCAGGCTCTACATAATTATACAAACCTGACGCTTCTAATTCAGCTATCATGGCTGGAATATCTACTTCAGTTTCAAATTCTATCAGTACTGGCAGGGAGGAAAGATGCCGGTTAATAGTTAGGGGTGCCTGTCTTTTTACCCCTAGTGTACGTAACCAACTCTCCACAGAAGGAGACTGAAACTGCAACCCGTAAGAAGAAGCTTTCACATCAACTTCTGGCTTAAGAGAGGCTAGTAATCTATCGGGTGCATAAGGAAGTTCCTGAGAAAAAAGGAGTGATAAACTGATGCTAAAAATCAGACTGAGGACGTGCGCTCTAAGCATGTGGGAAGATTAGGTAGATTTGAAAGTATAAAATTTTCTCTATACTTCCAATGTGGACCCTTCATATAGAAAAGACTTCATTTATACCTGATAAATAGAGGCTTAGGTAGTTTACAGGACCTCAGCGAGCAATTATTTGTTAGGGTAGAAACCTATTCCCAGTGGTAAAGGCTCTTAAGGAGGCGTTGGTTACTGGTTTTGTGAATAAGCATGACCAGGTATATTCCAGTCTTTGCTTCTAAGCGGAAAGTAGCAGTCACGGGAATATTCTCCCAATGAGCTATCCTTCTTCCTTGAAGATCCATGACAGATAGTCGCCAGTCTTGCAGTCCTAAGGCAGTAGAAAGTGAATAAATGCCCTTTCCTGGATTCGGGAAAAGGGTGATGTGTGCCGGGGATAAACCATTAGGGAGGGAGGTAGAAACAGCGGTCAGTAAATTCAGGCTATTATAAGCATTCAATAGTCCTGCCCCGTGATAGCGATCCCAGCCTTCAGTATCTTCGAAAGGATCTCCTACTAGATCAACTGCTCCCTCTGTGAGTAGGTCTCGTATGCGCTCTATAGACAGGGAGGGTTCCAGGCCTTTCATAAGGGACATGACCCCCGTTACCAGAGGAGTAGCCTGGGAGGTTCCTCCCCAGTAGGAGTTATAGTTGAACACACTGTTATAGGCTAGTCCGTACATGAAGTTTCCTGGTGCTACTAAATCTATATGATCCCCGTAATTACTCCCGCTGGTATTGCTCCAGAAGAAAGGACTAACTCTTCGATTATCTGTATCGGTAGCCCCCACGGCTATGGTTTCCTCATAAGCTGCAGGGTAGTAGGGAACCGCATTATTTACGTTCATCATGGAAACCGCAATAGGTACATTTCTATCATATGCATATTGAACGGCCCTATGCATGCTTTGGGAAAAGCTGGAACCGCCCACTGACATATTGATCACATCTGCCCCATGATCCACGGCATAATAAATGGCTTTAGTCCACCAGGAATAAAAGCCGGAATTATCAGCACCCACGATTTTCCCTGTCATGATTTTTCCATGCCAGTCTATCCCTGCATAGCCTATTCCGTTATCACCTGTAGCGGCGAGAATACTGCTGACGTTAGTACCATGGCCATTATCATCTTTAGGGTCGTTATCCTCAGTATCATTAGCCCCTAATTTTACAAAGTCCCAGCCCCAGGTATCATCTACATATCCGTTCCCATCATCATCTATCTCATTATCTGGAATTTCACTGGAATTATTCCATAGCCTCCCTTCAAACTCAGAATGATCAGGGTTTATCCCAGAATCCAAAATGGCTATGATGATACTACTATCTCCTTGTGTTATCTCCCAGGCTTCCTCCATGTCTATGTCTGCATCCACTACGCTTTTAGCATCAAAGGTTCCGTCATTTACCAGTCCCCATTGCCTGGAGAATAGAGGATCATTAGGGACTACTCCCTGCTGGCCGGCTGCACTACCTTTATAATCAGGCTCCACGTATGCATATAGACCAGATGCTTGTAATACCCTTATCATACTTGGGATATCTACCTCCTGCTGGAAGGTGATCATAATAGGAACGGAAGTCCCTCTCTTCATCAGATGGGGCGCTAAACTTTCCTGTTTTCTAACTCCCAGCGACTTAAGCCAAGCTTCGTTATCTTTTGACTTAAACTGTAAGTCTGAAGCAGAGATAGAAAGGGAAACCTCCTTCCTCACTAATGCCAAAACTCTATCTGAAGCATAAGGGAGATCTTGACCAAAGAGGTAAGCAAAAGAAAAGCATGAAAAAAATAAACTGAGGATATGCGTCCTGGTCATAAAGGAAGGCTTAGTATTAGGGAGAATGTATACAATCTTCCTAATACTTCCCAATTCCATGTAACCTATAAAAAACGAGCGGCTTCTTCTGGGGTGGGCATTCTACAAGTATCTCTCTTCCCAAACCATCTATACCGATTCTTGGCGATCCATGTATACACCATATTTCTGATTCCCTCCGGGAAAACTGTCAATCCATAGGCAAGGGAAAAAGGAAAGGGAAGGTTTTTCATGATTCTAAGCGCTGCAGTAGATTTTGTATACAGTTGGCCCTCTTCCAGGAAAAATACACTCCCCTCCGCCAGGGCTTTTTTTCCATGTTCCTGGAGAATACGACTCCCTTCCGCGGACTGATTAGCCGTGAATAACAGCTTCTCTTCCGTATCCCATCTGATGAGACGAGAAACAAAGCCATCACACAAATGACACATTCCATCAAAAATTACCACTCTGTTCATACCTGTGTATACGAGAAAAATCCATTATTGATGGTCTGTATGGGGAGAAGCTACGTTCAGATCGTAGCCTAAGATTTGCTCAATAAATTCTCTCACACATCCACTCCCTCCTGACTTAGTTAGCACATGATCGACTGCTTCCTGAATTTCTGGCACAGCATCTTTAGGACAGGCACTGATCCCTACACGCTTAACCACTTCCATATCATTCAGGTCATCTCCTATATAGGCTATGGCCTCCCAACTAATTCCTAATTCGCGTATCCAACCGTCAATGACTTGAGTCTTAGGTTCAGGGCCGTAGTGCCAAAGGTCCATCTTGAGCTTCTGTGCCCGGTTTTTAATGATGGTGCCGGTAGCACCTGAGCTAATAAAGCCTACTTTAAGTCCATACCGGCTCTGCAACCTGTGAATAGCCATGCCATCCTTTACGTCAAACCGCTTAAATACTTCCCCTCCTTCTCCATAGAATATCCCTCCATCAGTCATAGTACCGTCTATGTCTAGCAAAAGCAGCTGTATCTGGGAACGGAGGTTGTTGGATTGGCTAGCTCGCTCTTTTCTTAAGAGAGCCTCTGCCACAAACATATCTTCCGGGGTAGTGATTTTGATGTTGTCATAGCTTCCATGGCTGATGCTTACAGGTCCTATGACAGCTTCATATATGCTGGCATCATCTGTAAACTGATCATGCGGCCGCTGAGCATAGGCTTGCTTGATTTTATCTAAAGGAAAGGTTTGAGGCGTCTGCACATGGAGAAACCTGGATCTGTCTACAGCCTTACTTTCTCCAGAAGCTACTGTTTCCCTGATAGAGGATTTTACAGGGACACAGGTAACGGCCGCCCCCTTATCAGTAGCTACCTCAAAGCTATTGGTGATCATCTCAGCATTTACAAAGGCACGGACCCCATCATGAATAGCCACCAAGGCATCTTCTGCCTCCGTATCTATGGCATTCAATCCGTTCTCTACAGATCCTATCCTGGAGGTTCCGCCTACCACCAATTGAATTCTCTTAACCTCTTCTTGTGAAAAATATTCCCTGCAATTAGCCTCCCAGTAGGCTTTTCCCTTAGCAGAAAGTACAAGGGCTATAGATAATTCTCCATGAAAGCTCAAGAACTTCCTTACTGTATGTACCAGGATGGGAATACCTCCAATAGGTAAAAACTGCTTAGGCACTTCAGTTCCCATACGTCTTCCTGACCCACCAGCTACAATAACAGCAAATAAGCGTTTTCCCTTCATTAGATGATCAGCATGGCATCTCCATAGCTAAAGAAGCGATACTTTTCCTTGATAGCTTCTTCATAGCACTCCATCATGAATTCATACCCCATGAAGGCAGCTACCATCATCATTAAAGTAGACTTGGGCCTATGCAGGTTGGTCATAAAGGCGTTCCCTATGTTAAATTCAAAGGGAGGATAGATAAATCTGTCGGTCCAGCCTTCTGCATCATTCAACATACGACTGGCAGATACTGATGACTCAAGAGCTCTCATAGTAGAATTTCCTACCACTAATACTCGTCTTTTCTGATTTTTGGCATCATTTACCAGGTCTCTGGTTCTTTCAGGAATAATGTAAAATTCAGAATCCATTCTATGCTTAGAAAGGTCTTCTACCTCTACAGGATTAAAAGTTCCTATCCCTATATGCAGGGTGATAAAGGATTCCTCTATGCCTTTAAGTTCCAGTCTCTTTAGTAATTCTCTGGTGAAGTGTAAACCCGCAGTAGGCGCTGCTACTGCCCCCGTATTCTTAGCAAATACTGTTTGATAATCTTTTCTATCTCTCGGTTCCGGCTCTCTGTCTATGTAGGGAGGAATAGGCATTTTCCCTAATTTATCTATCAGTTTATGCAGATCCTCATTTTCTCCATCATATAAAAATCGGATGGTTCTCCCTCTTGAGGTAGTGTTATCTACCACTTCTGCTATAAGGTCATTCTCCCCAAAAAATAGCTTATTTCCTACCCTTATTTTCCTGGCAGGCTCCACCAGCACATCCCACAGCTTCTGCTTTACATTTAATTCTCTAAGTAGAAAAACCTCTATCTTGGCTCCCGTTTTTTCCTTTTTCCCTATCAGCCTGGCAGGAAATACTTTTGTATCATTCAATACCATCACATCTCCCTCATCAAAGTACTCCAGCATATCCTTGAAAAGCTTATGCTCTATCTTACCAGTATCTTTGTGTGCAACGAGCAGACGTGCCTCATCTCGCGGATTTGCAGGATATTTCGCGATCAAGTTTTCTGGAATTTCAAAGTTGAACGCGGAAAGTTTCATTGCCATATAGCCAGCTTATTTTACGTGTAGATCAGTTGTAAGAATTTCCCCGTTATCATAACTGTTAGCTAACAGCTGGAATATCAGGGATTAACAGGTTTTTAACAACGGGCAAAAATAGGATGCCAACAACTGATAAGCAAATAAAGTTGTTAGTGGGATTAGCAAGAAAAAGAGCTGAAAATAATATTGTTAGCTTTTTGACTTAAGCGCTGATCTACTACTTTTGCAAAAATCTAAAAATATGCCATTAGATACCTCCATCAGGTCTGTACTTATTATAGGAAGCGGTCCCATAGTCATAGGACAAGCATGCGAGTTTGATTATTCTGGATCTCAGGCATCTCTGGCCCTGAAAGAAGAAGGGATAACAGTCTATCTCATTAATTCAAATCCGGCTACCATTATGACTGATCCGGTAACTGCGGATCACGTTTTCTTACAGCCCCTTACCAAGGAGTCTATAGAGAAAATAATTAGTGAGAATAAGATAGATGCTGTCCTCCCTACTATGGGTGGCCAAACCGCCTTAAATCTATGTGTGGAATGTGCTAAGGCAGGCATTTGGAAAAAGTATGGGGTCAGGATTATAGGCGCAGACATAGATGCCATAGGTAAGGCAGAGGATAGAGAAGCCTTCAGACTCCTGATGAAGGAGATAGGTTTTGATGTAGCCACAGCGGAAATAGCCAACTCCTTTCTCAAGGGAAAAGAAATAGCCCAGAGAATAGGCTTTCCGCTAGTCATTAGACCTTCCTACACCCTAGGCGGGAGTGGAGGGGCCTTTGTCAATGAGGAGAAAGAGTATGATGCCCTACTTACAAGAGGGTTGAAAATAAGTCCTGTTCATGAGGTGTTGATTGAGGAGAGTGTATTTGGGTGGAAGGAATTTGAGCTGGAAGTCATGCGAGATTCCGCAGGGAATAAGCTGGTAATCTGTACAGTAGAAAACCTGGACCCCATGGGCATACACACGGGAGACTCCATCACGGTAGCTCCTGCTATGACCCTGCCTGATACCATTTACCAAATCATGCGTAATCAGGCCTTCAGGATCATGGATGAGCTGGGAGAGTTTGCAGGAGGATGTAATGTACAGTTCTCTGTAGATCCTGCCACAGGGAGGGTAATTGTAATAGAAATTAATCCAAGGGTATCACGTTCTTCTGCCCTGGCTTCTAAGGCTACCGGATACCCCATAGCTAGAATAGCTGCCAAACTAGCAGTAGGATATAGATTAGATGAGCTCCCCAACCAAATCACCAAAAATACTTCTGCCTTCTTTGAGCCTACCCTGGATTACGTTATAGTGAAAATCCCTCGTTGGAATTTTGACAAATTTCACGGATCTGACCCTCAGTTGGGCTTACAAATGAAAGCCGTGGGGGAAGTCATGGGCATAGGAAGAAGCTTTAATGAAGCCCTCCAAAAGGCAACGCAGTCCCTGGAAATTGGGAGAAACGGAATGGGAGCGGATGG
>JBCCLI010000252.1:0-9473 GCA_039026975.1 Bacteroidota bacterium
AGAAGCCAATATTTCTCTGTAAAGCTGAACCCCATCTTCTGCTGCTTTCCAAGAGCTTAAGGTTCGAGGATATACCTGGGCCAAGTGAGAATCATAGTTATTAGGAGTAGAAGGAAGCTTTTCTTTGGAGCCTTTATAATCTCCTACAGGAATGGCAGAACGATTATAATACATATTGATGGCGCTGATGCTCATGGCAGACTGCTTGTAGTGGGTGGAGTTAATCATGGCCAGGATTTCGCATTCTCCATTAGTAGCCATGTTGTGGAGCATAGCCATGCAGCCTACATCATCCGGATCAGCTGAGGGGTCTGTATCCAGGATCACTTTTACCTGGGCATTCATAGAACTTACTGATATGAGTAGTAGAAGGACAAAAATATGTGTTTTCATGATGGTGAGCATAAGCCTCTCTTACTTATAATATGCATTTTTTCCCATACTAGCATACTTACACTATCTCCTTGTATAGCATAGACCTTAGCCCTTTCAGGAACATAAAAAGTATATAGACTTGAATGTTTTTTGTAACTTTTAAGGGTACAACCCCACACACATACTCATGAGCTATTTTACATTAGCCAGGGACATACGATACAAAATAAGCCAGGGAAAAGTACCCGAGGCCATCAAGACCTTACAGGAAGCCGTCAAAGACCAGCCTGATTATTTGAATGACATAGTGGTCAAATCTTCCCAGCACCAAAGCCTGATTAAACAAATAAACAGAGGGACCATCAGCTTTGATGAAGCAGAAATGGCTAAGTCAAGGATCATTGAAGGCTTACTGGAAATAGCGAATGAGCTAGAAGAAAAAGAAACCCGGGAAACCCGAATATTTATCAGTTACAGCCATAAGGAGCCTGACAGAACCCTTGCTCAGGCCTTCCATGATGAACTGGAAAAGGAAGGGTTCTATGCATTTTTAGCAGAAAAAGACATAGTCATAGGCGAGGAGTGGTTAAACCGTATCCAACAAGAGGTTATATCTGGGGATTTCTTTTTGCTGCTGTTATCTGAACGCTCTAATGAGAGTGATATGGTGCTAAAGGAAGTAAAGATGGCTAAGTATATGCAGGAAGTTCATCCTGAGAATAAGCCCAATATTCTCCCTGTTAGGGTAAAACTCCCTTTTGAATTTCCACTGAACTATGACCTAAATGGCTACCTGGAAGGGATTCAGCACGCCAGCTGGGACTCCCATGCTGACACTGCTAAGGTTATTAAGGATATTATTCAGGCCATCAAATCCCCAAATAAACTGGGGGATCTGGACTTACAGCTACCTCCTGAAATCTCTGGAGGAAACATAGATAAAGCTAAGCTGGAAGCCTTCCATGCCAAACCCCTTCCCAAGGCTGAACTAGAGTCCCCATATGCATCAGTAGCCCTTGAATCCCCTTATTATATAGAGCGAAAAGGAGAACATGATTTTATGCAGGCCATTGCCAGGGCAGGAGCTGTGCTAAGAATTAAAGGCCCCAGACAGTTTGGAAAGACTTCTCTCTTAGCTCGCCTAGTAGCCAAAGCCAGGCATGATGGTTTTCATGTAAGTACCCTCAGTATGCAGTTCATGGATACCCTCTCCTTAACAGAATTAGATTCTTTACTGAAGAAATTTTGTGTTCATATTTCTGATGACTTGGAATTGGACAGGAAAAGCAGCAGAGGTATGCTGAAGGAGCTATGGGAAGATGAGTTTTTAGACTCCAAGATGAAGTGTTCTACCTTTTTCCAGGACTTCATCTTCAAGGAAATTCCCGGTCCATTTTTCCTGGCTATGGATGAAGCAGACAGGATATTCTCCCATCAACAAGTATCTGATGACTTCTTTGGGATGCTAAGGTCCTGGCATGACCTCTCCAGGGTAAATCCCGTATGGGAAAGGTTCAGACTGGCCGTTTCTTACTCTACTGAAATACATCTTGCCATTAAAAATATGGATCAGTCCCCCTTTAATATTGGATTGGAATCCAGGCTGGAAGTATTTACCCATACAGAAGTCCGGGACCTCATAAGTAGGCACGGGCTACAGTTTTCCGGCTCAGAGGTGGACGGCCTGATGCAGGTTTTTGGTGGGCATCCTTTTCTTACCAGAAAGGCGCTTTACCTCATAGCTACGGGAGAACTAACCCATGCCCACCTCATGGAAACAGCAGCAGATGATGATGGACCTTTTAGAGATCACTTGAAAAGGCACCTATGGAACCTAAGCCAAATCCCTGAAAGCAAACGAGTCATGAAAAGCATCATTCAGCATGGCGCCAGCACAGATCCTGTTATATCTGATAAGTTACGTTCAGCGGGACTGGCTAAAGGGTCCTTCCCTAAGATGGAAGCCAGCCTTGGGTTGTATACCTCCTTCTTCTCCAACCGATTATAAGCTAAGCATCACAGATGGAAACCCCAGCAAATCCACACTTTTATCAGGCAGGCGGTAGTCTTTCCAGAGATTTTCCGGCCTATGTAAGCCGCCCTGCTGATAATTTACTTTATGAGTACCTGAAAGCTGGAGAATTCTGCTATGTACTTACCGCCAGGCAAATGGGGAAGTCTTCCCTAAGGGTTAGGACCATGGATAAGCTACAGGCAGAGGGATATTTATGTGTAGCAGTTGATATTACTTCTATTGGCAGTCACAACACAACTGTAGACCAATGGTATTATAGCTTTTTATACCAGCTAGTGTCAGGCCTAGGGCTACAGGTAGACTACCGGAGCTGGTGGAAGGGGTATATGGATCTCACCCCTATAAATCGCATGCAGTATTTCTGGGAGGAGATTCTCCTCCCATTTACAGATAAGCCCGTCATCATTTTCCTAGATGAAATTGATTCTGTTCTGAGTTTAGACAGAGACCAATTTAGTACAGATGACTTTTTTGCGGCCTTCCGAGCCACTTACAACCAACGAGCTGCTGATCCAGCCTATGAAAGACTGCGTTTTGCTGTGTTTGGGGTGGCTATGCCTAATGACCTCATGCAGGACCCGGAGAGAACTCCCTTTAATATAGGAGAATCCATCCCTTTACTCAACTTCCAAACTGATGACGCGTTTGTACTCACCCAGGGGCTATCACACATACAGGCAGACTTACGGGAGGTGTTAGAATGGGTCATGTCATGGACTAATGGGCAGCCCTACCTTACCCAGAAGCTTTTCAAAAGCCTTAGCACTGTAGAAGACTGGCAAAATCCAAGGATGGTAGTGGAGGCAAAGGTAGAAGCGTTATTTCTCCAGCCAGAATTATTAGACAGTGATCCTAATCTTTCTAGTGTTCAGAAACGGATACTCCTAAATGAAAAATGGAATACGAGCATGCTGGATATGTATTCCCGTCTGTTAGAGGGCCAGTCTCTCAACATAGATAATAGAAATCCAGCACACCTATACCTCAAGCTGTCAGGGCTGGTTCAGGATGCTAAGGGAAAACTTCAGATCAGCAATAAGATCTATGAAACGGTTTTTGATGAGAATTGGATCAGGTATGGATACCTGCAGGTAGAACGCCCTTTTGCGAAAGAATTAAAAGCCTGGCTGGATGATGAGCGATCTTCCGCCCGACTCATGAAAGGACAATATCTCCATGATAACCTGGAATGGGCAGAAGGAAGAGAAGACCTATCCATACCTGAGCGGGAGTTCCTGGAAGCCAGTAGGATAGCAGAAGTAGAAGAAGTGGCAGAAATAAAACGGCTGAAGGAAAGGGAGAAACAGAGAAAATACCTCATCATAGCCCTGGTATTTACCTTAGCCTTACTAGTTGCTTCAATTTTATTTGCTCAGCTGGCTCAGCGAAATAAAGATGAAGCAGATAAAAATGCCATACTCTTTCAAGAACAAGCAGAAGTGGCTGATTCTCAAAAGAATGTAGCACAAGCTGCCACACTTAGAGCGCAGGAAAGTGAAAAGCAGGCCATAGCAGAAAGAAATAGGGCAGAAAGGTCCAGAGCGTTAGCCGAGCGAGCTCAGAAAGAGGAGAGGAGACTTCGTTTGCTGGCGGAGGAGCTACAGATCCAGACTGATGAACAAAGGGATAGCATAGCCCAACAATTGCTCATTGGGAAGGCAAACCTCATCCAAATAGTGGCCCAGGAAATTCTTCCCACAGATCCTACCCTGTCGTACCGCTTATTTAACTATGCCAGAAACACCTTTTATGATGATCCCAACATCAAAAACATTGAAAGAGATCTACTAGCTGAGCACAGTTTGTATAAGCGTATTCCTCCCATCCCAGGAAATAATCAAAACGTCTTTACCTCCCAGCAAGAAGGGGCATTCTGGTATACTGCTGAAGAGGAAGAAGGGTATGTGCTCTACTTTTGGAATGGGGAGGTTCAGCAATCCGCTCAAAAAGTGGGAACGATTCCTTCTGCTGTTCTCAGCTTACAAGAATCAAAGTCAGGCAAATTTCTCGTAACTGGGCTTACCAACCATAAGGCCCAAATATGGGACCTTCAGGAAGGGAAACTAACAACAGAACTTCCCCATCAAGGAGATGTCGGATGTATTTCTATTAGTCAAGATGGTAGGTGGATAGCTACGGGTAGTCTGGATAATTATATCAGAATCTGGGATACAGAGGGAACCCTCCAAAAGACCTCTGCTGCTATGCGTGGAGACCTTACCAGCTTGCATTTTTCTCCAGATGGAAAGCAAGTCTTAGCAGGTTCCTCTGACAATGGTGTTTACCTGTGGAAGTGGCAAGCACCTTCAGGGGAACCCATAGAGATTGGCAGTCACCAGGATGACATCCTTGCCGTCAGTTTCTTGCCTAATGGTCAAATGGCCTCCGTAGGGGTAGACCGTCAAACTCTATTCTGGGACCTGGAAGAGACCGGACCCGTCTCGGCCATTAGACATGATCTCAGTTTTTTAGATGTGCGGTTTTCAGAAGATGGACAATTCTTATACGCCATAGAAGAAGATGGAAATATGGAAGTTTGGGATGTGATGGAGAATACTTCACTTCTCCTTGAGAATGCACTTGGATTAAGTTGGGATAGACTTTCCATGCATGCTGATGGCAAATACCTAGTATCTATTTCCGCTGAGGGGGAGGTATACCGTTGGCTTATCAAGCCGGAAGCCCTGAGCGAGTTGCAATTAGCAGAAGAGATAGGCGATTTATCAGAATTATGTGAAACCACTACAAGGGATGTGTTGATCTTTCTAACTGAAAGATCCCTAACAGATCTCCTTCCTGAATATTGTCTGGAGTAAAGGCTATTGTAAATCCCTATACTTCAATAGTAGGGGTGAAGATAAGGCCATTCCTATCTCATTTTTCACATATAGCTGTAGTTGGATAGGCTGCTTAACATCAGGTACTATTTCCTGAGGAATCAGATCAAATCGCCACACCTGGGTAGCAGGAGAAAACTTTTCCAGGCTAGGGAAGAACTTCCCATTTACTTTCAGCCAAATGCCCTCTATGGGTACTTCACTGCTGACTTGTGCTTCCAGCATAACAGCTTTTGAAGCGTCTTCTATCCACAGGGTGGCATCGCTTCCTGCCCATTCAATAGTAGGTTCTAGTATGGGCTTTGGGGCTATGTCCTTTTGTATTCTCCAAAGCTGAGCAAAATTCCTGTAGCTAGAGGTGATCATTCTCTCTCCATACCTATCAAAATCTATGGAAAGGGGAACGCCCAAAATATCCGTTCTTTCAGGTACAAATGACAGCACTCCTTCAAATAAGGTAGGATCCATACGCTGTCCTTCCCATGTACGTACAGCCTGATCCTGTCCTACGCTCACTAACAAGGATTTATTGGGATAGAAGGCTAGATTTTCAGTAGAATGGGCATGAGTTAGTTTCTCTCTTTCAATAGTCCTTAGCGAGTCTGTTCTCCACACATGGATACGCCCCTCTTTACTGGAAGAAATGAAATGCTTATCAGAAACCGGGCTGAAGACCACGTCTTTAATCCATTTTCCATGTGCCTTTTTATAGAGCTTATCCAGTTTCAGGGTCTCCATGTCCCACAACTGTAGGTTTTTATCCCCTCCTGAAGAAACAAGAAAGTGGCCATCCGGATGAAAGTCTAGTCCCGTGACAGTCTTCTTATGACTTCCAAGCACCCCATAATATTTCCAGTCTGCTCCTTTCAGGTACCACAAACAAATATCTCTATCTATGCCAGCAGCTACCCACTTCACAGAATCATCCTCAAACCAGACAGTAGGTGAGATGGCCACCGTTTCAATTCTTCCCAGTTTTTGCATCTGTAAGTTGATCCCAGCTGGGGAGATCTCCTCATACCAGTAGGTGGTAGGCCATACTTTTAGGGAAGAGTCCTGGCTACCCGTAACCAGAAAGTATCCATCCTGACTAAATGCCATATCCATTACCACCGGCTGATATGACTCCCATAAAAGCTGGTAGGTTTGTAAGTCGAAGGCATATAACCACCCTTTATGATCACTTACCATCCCCACTGTCCCTTCAGGATGGATGGCCACGCTAATGCTAAATCCTCTTAATTCTCCCAGGGTATTCTCCTTGGATAATGAGTATAGATCCTGAGGATCATCTCTTTCTGCTTCTTGGCTACGGACAGTCAGGCAAAGGCTCCCACTCAGGAGGCAGATAAGTATTAAGCGGCTCATTTGGGATCAGTATAAATAGTATTTTTTTGAGATAGATGATAGACTATCCCTACCCTCCCTCTCACTATGTTGGTAGACAAATAACGCTCTCCATTCTCTCCTTCACTCTCAAAGAATCGCATAAATCCTAGCTCAGCTTGAAGATCCAGCTGATTTCTAAGCCTGAAGTTTACCCCTCCTCCCACATAAGTAGTCCATTGACGGGCGCCATCCAATAGCACAAAATCATAGTTAGGACAATTTCCGTCTGTCTCACTGCAAGGATCTCCCAGGAGATCTCTTTCCTGAACATCAGGTCCTTCTACCCCCTCAATGATATTAGTGGATAATAGAAACTGCTTGCGGTTGATCATCCCAAAGCCAGCAAATCCTGTTACAAATGGCCAGATAAAGGCTTCTCTCTTGTCTAGCTTAGTTTGAAAAGTGGGAAGTCTATGATAAAAAGATAAGCCGAAAACAAAGGCCTGCATATAATTAAAGCCATTAACTATGTAGGAAGTATCCTCCACCGCGTACAGCTGTCCGCTCAGCTTAGCAGATCTAGGCAAGCCGAACTCCTCTGCCACCTCATTAAAATCGAGGGATTGTAGCCCTCCCATTTGGAGATAGTTGAAGACTACTCCTACCCTAAAGTCACTGTTGACATGATAATGAATTCCTACTTCAGGGCTAATGGAAATTCTGCTGGTCCCCAATAGTGATTTATTATCAAACCGGTAAAATTCAGGATCTACGGGTATGTCTAAACCCAGTTTTGTCTGAATAGAGAGGCGGTAATCAAAGGGGTCTTGTCCATAGCTGAGAGAAATGCTACCGAAAAAGATACATACCCATAGTAATAGTTTTACTGCCTTGATTTTCATAGGGGATAAATGGTTGAATGTACTATAATTTACTAGGGAGGGAGATGTATTCCAAAAAGCCGGATAGAAGGCGTGTAAAGAGAACAATCATCATTGCTTCCCTTTACACTATGTACACTTCATTCATCTAATGATGGTCTCTCAGATGCTAATGGTAACCAGGATTAACCCGTTTTTTTAGCAGTCAAAGAAATACTTACTACCCTGGAGGCCATCTCTTCTATTTTCTCCTTACTCAATTTCATATTCATAGCCTCAGCCAGCTCGTTTACCTGTGGATCAGCCAGCATTAATTCTAGCGGAAAAGCTGACTTGGATTTTATCTTTATCTCCGTAAATCCAGCCTGGCGTATATATGAGACATAGTCTTCCAGCTTTTCTGCTCCTGATACGCAGGCTATGTGTGCAGGTAGGGATTTTTTTATGAGCCATGGAAGTTCTTTTTCCAGCATAATATCACTAATGGACAGCCTCCCACCATTTTTCAGGACACGGTAGGCTTCCTTAAAGACTTGGGCTTTTTGGAAAGAAAGGTTAATGACACAGTTGGAGATAATATGATCAGCTATTTGGTCATTCAGGGGTAGATCTTCAATATCTCCCTTTACGAACTCCACATTATTATACTGGTATTTTCTAGCATTTTGCCTAGCCAGTTCCAACATATCATCCGAAAGATCTATTCCTACTACCTTGCCTCTTGAACCCACAATAGATGAAACATTAAACACATCAAATCCTGCTCCAGATCCCAGGTCTATGACCGTTTCCCCTGCTTGCATCCTGGCTAAAGCTGCCGGATTCCCACAGCCTACTCCCAGGTTAGCTTCTACAGGTAGGTTAGCTATTTCTTCTTGAGAATAGCCAATCATTTCTCCTATTTGTTTGGCGTAAGAAGAAGAATCACAACACCCAAACAGCTTAGGCAGAAGTCCCTTCTTTCTACTCTTAGCAAGTTTTCCATAACTCTGAACTACTGCTTTCTTAACTGAGTTTAATTCCATGATATCTGGTTAATATTCAACATGGAATAAAAATGAAGAATAGGATCTACCCATCAATTGATCCAGATCAAGTATGGGCTAGCTTAGCACGAATCCGGCTCAGGGTTTCAGGCCTAATTTGAAGATAGGAAGCCAGAAATATTAAAGGCACTCTTTGCAGAAGCATGGGATCATGATCAAGTATGTGCTTATATCTCTCCATAGCTGATAGATCTGTAACCAGCCTCTTATGCCCTTCTGTGAAGATAAGCTCCTGCTCTACGGCTAGCCTCCCTACCTGTTGCCAGAACAGATGTTGATCAAACAGCTTCTGTAGGGATTCATAGGAAATGAGAATGACCTTAGAAGACTCTATGGCTTGGATGGCTACCTCACTTTCTTTTTCAGTTACCATACTTTTGTAGGAAGTCATGATTTCTCCTTCCTTACAGAAGCAGTTGGTTATTTCTGTTCCCTCATGAAGATAATAATGCCTAAAAAGTCCCTCTTCTACAAAGGCTATCTCTCTACATATCTTCCCTAGGGGTAAAAAGTATTCCCCCTCTTTAACCTGTCTTTCCACTAAGTAGGGAATGGCTACCTCAAATATTTCTGGGGTGTAATGGGGAAATTGCTGTAGGTAGTTCTTAAAGGTTTCCACGTCCGCTTTCTTCTTACTCAAAATAACAACTCATGTAAATACCTTCCGGGGGCTAAGGTAAACCCTCCTGCTATGAGGATTGCCCCAATATACAGCAGAACCATCTTCCTTCTATGGGCCCCTACTCTACCCTTTTTGATAGCCAAATAGGCAGTAGGAACTGTCCAAATGGTTAGGAAGCTGAAGGAATGTATCCATCCAAAATGATCGAATAGCCTGGGGCCTACCAAAGCAGGCATAAAGAGGGTAACCAGCGCTGTGAATAACATAAGCAGCATGTATACTTTTCCGAGATTTCTATGAATAGGGGTCCCTTTTTTAATGAGTAGGGAGGTAGCACCCAGGAAAATA
>JBCCLI010000253.1:0-9454 GCA_039026975.1 Bacteroidota bacterium
TAATGAGGAATACCTCTTTGCCTATGCATATGACAGCGCCATGTATGTGAAGGATGAAAGGCTCATGAAAAAAGTTGCAGATGACTACCTGGCCTATATGGAGGAGAAGTTGGTCTTTTATGAAGGCATGTCCATGAAACTCTTTGACAGACATATCCCTCAATCTTTATTACTCCATGCGAATAGATTGAATGCAGATTACCTGGATGAATTGCTGCAAATGCATGTGGAGCACGGATACAGCTTTGTTTCTATTTCAGAAGCCAGTTCGGATGAGGCGTACAAACATCCCATTAGTTGGTTTGGGAGATCCGGTATTTCCTGGATGGACAGATGGGCACTAAGTGAGGGCAGGAAAGGAGAAATCTTTTCAGCTGATCCTCCCTCTCCAGCTTACATAAAGTCTTTAGCTCGTATTAGGTAGAAATGGAAAATCAACTTAGGGGACTCTTTGTACAACATTTGCAGGAGTTAGGGCTACTACCAGGAGACACCGTACTGGTTCATACCTCTTTTTCTTCTCTAAAAACTGATGGGGTTACTCCTCAAGAGATCTTGGAGTGGTTTCTGGATTATTTAGGAGAAGAGGGAACTTTTTGCATGCCGGCCTTGAGTTATAAGTATGTGAATACGCAAAACCCCTGCTTTGATCAAAGACTGACACAATCTTGCGTGGGTATTTTGCCAGAAACTTTTCGCTTAATGCCTGGAGTTAGGAGAAGCCTTCATCCTACCCATTCTGTCTGTGCCATAGGAAAACACGCTGCGACACTATTAGAGAACCATCACCTAGACCATACGCCTTGCGGAAAGCATTCTCCATTTAGCTTACTTCCTGGATTAGGCGGAAAAATTCTCATGTTAGGATGTGGGTTGAACCCTAATACCTCCATGCATGCGATAGAAGAACATGTTAAACCACCTTACTTATTCGGAGAGCCTTTTCTCAATAAACTCATAGACGAAGAAAACCGACTAACAGAAAAGATCTATATCCCTCATGGTTTTGATGGATGGGAACAGATGTATGAGCGGGTAGGGGAGTTAAACACTGATGGATGGATAAAGAAAGCGCCGGTATTAGCATCAGAGTCTTTTTTGATAGATACTCAAGGATTGTGGAGGGAAGTGAAAGCTAAATTAGCAGAAGATGAACTCTTCTTTGTAGATAGGATTTGACAAGGATCTGCCAGATTTCTGTACCTTTGTCTGAAAATCATAACACACTTAGCATGAAGAAATTTTTAATGTGGTTTGGCATAGTCGTGGTGGCTTTGATTGTCTTGATGATGATCGCCTTCCCTATATTGCAGAACCAGACCAAGAAAGCCAGCCCAGAGGAGGTGGTAACGCACGCTGTAGATGACCTGAATATGGAGGTTTTCTATTGCAGACCTTCCAAGAAGGGAAGAGTGATCTTTGGAGAATTAGTTCCCTATGGGGTTACCTGGAGAACAGGTGCTAACGAGGCTACAACTTTCATGACCAGCAAAGACATCAGCTTTGGAGGAAAGGATTTAGCTGCAGGAACCTATTCTCTGTGGACGGTTCCTGGAGAATCCAGTTGGGAAGTGGTTCTGAACAGTGGTGAATATAGCTGGGGAGTAGGTTGGGGAGCTCAAGCTTCCAGAAAGCCAGAGTTGGATATGTTATCAGTGAATACGCCAGTGGAAATCTTACCATCAGTTACAGAGATGCTAACCATTTCTTTTGCAGAGCCAGATAGCCTGAATAAGAGCCAACTGATGATAAGCTGGGACCAGACACGCGTGTCTGTCCCCATCAACTAAGTATGAATGAAATAGACATTCTTCCGGCCAAGGAGTCTGACCATGAAAGCCTTAGTGCGCTTTGCAAGCGTTCTAAGGCTTTCTGGGGGTATAGCCCCGAACAGATGAAGGCATGGGATGATGATCTGACCATCTCGGCTTCCTTTATTCAGGAGAATATCGTCATGAAAGCCCTTCAGAACGGTCAGCTTATAGGCTTCTACAGCTTTGTCCAGAAAGAAGATGAAGTCTGGCTGGATGATCTCTTCATAGATCCTTCGGTCATAGGCGAGGGGATAGGAAGCATCCTTCTAACACATGCGTGTGAGGCGGTCATGAAGATGGATATGAACTCCCTTTTGTTAGAATCGGACCCTCATGCAGAAGCCTTTTATCTCAAGAAAGGCTTTGAAAGAGTAGGAGAGCATGACAGTAATATACCGCGGAGAGTCTTGCCGGTGATGAGAAAGGAGTTAGGGAAGGTAACATGATCAGACGATGATTATCGTCATACTAGAAGTAAGGGCGAAACATTTTTCGCCCCAGCCAAGAATAGTGAAACATTATCTGATTAATAAATGCGAGTTTTACCGATCTATTTTTTTCAGGTTAATCCCAAATAGGAGATTCGGACTCCAGAAGTTGAAATGGCTTTTAAAAGAATCATTCATAAATATATTTCTACCTATGGAAATAGAGAAGAAAAAAGTATCAAAAAACTTATTTCTCCCCATGAAGTAAAGAGAATTAAATCCCAAACTAGGTTGAAAAATAGTATTGGTTTGAGAGAAATCACTTGTAAGGTGAGTCGATAGTCCAAGAAAAAGACTATAGACTACTATATTGAAATCAGCTGTAATACCTACAATTCCAGTATTATCAAAGGATTTATAGATCCCTAAACTTTTGTTGATACCTAAGCCAAATACAAAGTCTATATCGCTTCGTATATATCCAATAGACAACCCATTTATATTCTGGCTTAGGGATTGATCCTTAATGTAAAGTCCCCAAAATTTGTCAAAATCTTGGGATGATACAGTTAGAACTAAGAAGAAAGGTAACAGTAATACAAAGATAGGTTTCATCTATTCGATAAATGAAGTTTTACTTGGTAGATGCAGAGACTCATACAATTTTATGGTGTCATATTGGGAGTTGTGAATATGAATGAAGAAACCATGGATTAGTATTTATTGCTAAATCAAATAAGCCAAAAAGGGGATTCACGAAATGTAATAAAAAGGGAAGTGTTGGATAGCTAAACTATATATTAAACCAGATTATCTATAATGTCAATGTCGCTTCACCAAATACCCTTCTTTCAAAAGCTAAAAGATAGTAAGACTATTCTGTTAGCAGGTGCTGGTGGAGGATTTGATGTATATGCTGCTATACCCCTTTACTTCAGCCTTAAAGCACAAGGGAAAAAAGTAATTCTTGCCAATTTATCCTTTACGTCTTTATCAGAAACTACCTCTGAAAAAGTGGCTCCTTACTGTTACAAGATACAAGCTGGGGACAGAGACCTTTCTCAAACGAATTATTTCCCTGAGAAGTATTTGAAGCTTTGGTTTGCCATGAATGAGGAAACGGTAGATATATATACTTTTGAAAATACTGGAGTCAACCCTCTAAAGACTGCTTACAATTTCCTCATCAAAGAACATGAGATTGATTCAGTAGTTTTAGTAGATGGAGGGACAGATAGCCTAATGTTTGGAGATGAGGACGGATTAGGAACCCCTCAGGAAGATATGTGTTCTATGGCAGCTGTACATAGATCTCGTGCTCCCCAAAAATACTTGTTGAGTATTGGATTTGGGATAGATCACTTTCACGGAGTTTCGCATTATCGCTTCTTAGAGAACGTTGCCGAAATAATGAAGACGGGAGGGTATCTAGGTGCTTTTCAGTTAACGAAAGAAATGGAAGAGGCAAGGAAGTACATAGAAGCTATCAATTTTGCTAATGAAAGAATGCCTTCCCGAAGAAGCATAGTTTCTAATTCTATCGTAAGCTCCCTTGAAGGTCAGTATGGAGACTTTCACAGGATAAGTAGAACCAATGGGAGTCAGCTTTGGATTAATCCTTTGATGACAATCTATTGGTGCTTTGAGCTAAATGCTATTATCAGAAAAATAAAGTACTATGATTTAATAAAGGATGTGAATAGCATAAGCGAATTCAAAGGCCAGCTTTCAAAATACAGGAATCAGCTCAGCACGTTCAGAGAAAAAAAGAACCTTCCGATCTAAGGACATACCATAATCAGCCGATCACTATGGTCTGTATGCTAGTAAGGGCGAAACATTTTTCGCCCCAGCCATCTAAAAGTAGCTCCCCCTCATCCCCAGTAGCAGTCCTCCTCCCACTTCTCAGAATTAGTCCTAATGTATTCAGATATTCTGTGATAGTCAGAGATATCCTGAATGATATGTTCATGGTAATTCCTGTGCCATACGTTGTGGACGGCAGTATGATCCCGGAACCATTTTGTAACGCCTATTTTGAAGCCTCTAATAATGGAACCCAAAGTTTGAGAAGGAGAGCTGAAAGTGTTAGCTCTTTGGGCGAAAAATGTTTCGCCCTTACTTTTCTCAAAAGACTTTATCTCCAAGATACCATGAAGATGATTAGGCATGATCACATATTCATGAAGACTAACCTGGGGAAAGTGCGTAGGGATCTCTTCCCAGCATGAACTGGCGATTCTCCCTCCATCATTCAATATGATTTTTCGTTCTTCAATTCTCCCAAACAGATGTTCTCTCTGAAAACAAAGGATAGTAACAAAGTATAATCCTTCCTGAGCGTAATCATAGCCTTCAAGTCTAATGCTCCTCCTTCTATGTTTCTCAGGGTTGTATTTCATGTGCTGTAAACTCTTTCCTTATTCCCACAATCAGCTGATTTATGACCCATAATCAAGTAAGGGCGAAACATTTTTCGCCTCAGCCATGGCAAATCAATTATGGAGATGACGGATTTTGATTCTCACTTATATACTTGAGAATAGAAGCAACTCTATCAAAATCTAAGTATGAAATATGCTCTAGCTCAAATACATCTCTTTTCAAGCTTTCTACATCATCAAAGAGGGAACCTACATGAAGTCCAGTAGTGTTTTCCATATCAGTCCAATTAGGTCTAGGATAATCCCAATATAAGTCTTCTTCAATTGTCATTTCCGATACAGAATCATGTTCAAGTTTTATAATAATAGTATTGAATACTACCCTTAATTCATCAACGGTTATAGTAACTGCCATATTCTTCCAATTTTATCCGTAATTTAAACATATCAAAGGAAGGCTATACGTTCACTTTTAACAGATTACTACTATGGAGGCATATGCGCAGGCCCTCACCTACGGCATCCCCTTTTTCGTGATACTCATCATCATAGAGTCTATCGCAGCAAGGCTGATGGGAAAAAAGGTAAACCGACCTATGGACACTATTTCCAGCCTGAGTTCAGGCATGACCAATACCCTCAAAAACTTCATGGGGCTAACAGTCATCATCCTGAGTTATGAGTGGATGGTGGAACATTTCGCCATGTTCGAAATCAAGTCTACGCTCTGGCTGTTCATTCTCGCCTTTATAGGGCATGATTTTGCGGGATACTGGTCGCACAGATTTAATCATGAGATAAATGTGTTCTGGAACAGGCATATTGTCCATCATAGCAGTGAGGAGTTTAATCTGGCCTGTGCGCTAAGACAGACCATTTCCACCTTTGTCAGTATCTACTTCTTTTTGTACATCCCCATGGCCCTCATTGGGATACCGGCAGAGATAGTCGGCCTGGTAGCGCCTATCCATCTATTTGCCCAGTTCTGGTATCATACCACCCTCATCAATAGGATGGGAATTCTGGAACACATCATTGTTACCCCCTCTCACCATAGGGTTCACCATGCTATCAATCCAGAATACATAGACAAGAATTTCTCTGAGATCTTCATCGTTTGGGATAAGTGGTTTGGTACCTTTCAGGCAGAGCTGGATGATGTACCTCCCGTGTATGGAACCAAGAAACCCGTTAAGACCTGGAACCCTATCCTCATCAACTTCATGCACCTATGGCAACTCATTCAGGATGCCTGGCGGACCTCTTCCTGGTGGGACAAGCTGAGGATCTGGTTTATGCCTACTGGATGGAGACCTGAGGATGTAAGGGAGAAATATCCTGTGGAGGTGGTTGAAGATCCCTTTGCTAGACCCAAATATGATACGCCTGCCTCCCCCCTATTCCAGGCTTGGGCATGGGCGCAGTTGGTGATTAATAATGTCCTCATGTTCTATATGCTGGTGAAGATTGCAGAGTTTAGTATACCTGATCTATTGACTTACACCAGCTTCCTGATGGTTTCTATTTTCTCCTATACTACCCTTATGGACAGGCATAAGTGGGCATTACCCATTGAACTGGCTAAAACTCTCTTTGGGGTAATTCTCATGATAAGAATGGAAGGCTGGTATATGCTGGACTCCTTTATCCCGGGAGCCTCTATGATGGTAGGAGGGTATTTGGCTTTATCCTTGGTCATGACTGTCTACTTTACATGGTTTGAGAATGTGGAGGAGAAAGAGCCAGTAGCGGAGGCGAATTAATAAATAGATCATATCATCCACTAGCGTCGGGTTTAAACTCGACGCTAGTGGATTTAAGTTAAATCCCCATGCACAGAGATTCCTTCCCAGTAACCCTCATCTCCAACGGTCATATGGGCATCATACCCATTAGTCAGGAAATGGGAGATGCATGGAGGAAGGAAGGACATAAGCGGGTAATGGTAGAAGTGAACAGAGAATATACTTATCACGCTTCCCTCCAAACTCGCAAGAATCAAGGCTACTATGTGTATGCAGGTAAGAAGGTTCAAAAAGCGGCAGGCATAGAAATAGGGGAGGAGCTTCAAGTCCGTTTATTAGAGGATACCACAGAATTTCAGTTGGCCATGCCGGAAGAACTAAAGGCTGTTCTGGATACAGATTGGGAAGCAGAGGAGATATTCAAGAAGTTAACAGATGGAAATAAACGGAGTATAGTTCACTGGATCACTTCCGTGAAGTCCTCTGATTTGAGAATAGAAAAAGCACTTGCTGTTGCGGAAAAACTCAAAATGGGACTCACAAATCCAAGAAAGTATTAATATATCTTTCCAAACGATTGGTACATAAGCCTTATTTATTCTTCTTACGGTTATGTAGAAAACACTCAATTGAGTATGTTGAGTGCACTAAATTCAAACACCTTAGCATAATGAAACTTTTTACCAACTTTTTTGGGATGACGGTTCTCCTCACCCTGCTACTTAGCCTGGATGTAATCAAACTTGATTCCTCCCTTCAGGCTGCTGAGGATCCGATGGCCTTTGTAGACACAGTAGATAATACTTACCAGGTATTATGTGGGGGCTGCCATGGTCAGAAAATGAATAGCTTTTTAGACAGGAAGTGGAAATATGGCAAGCACAGAGACTCCATTTTTAACTCTATCACCAGAGGGTATGCTGAACAGGGTATGCCCTCTTTCCGGGCAGCACTTACGGATGCCCAAGTCTATGGCTTGACAGACTATATTCTTAAGAGTGTAGAAAAAGAGGAACAGTATGCTTTTGCAGGACAAGAAATATTTTCTGACACATTTATCACTGCCTCATTCAGTTATGAATTAGACACCATAGCTGAAGGGATGAGTTCCCCATGGGGGATGGCATTTCTGCCTGATGGAGATATGCTAATCACAGATAAAATGGGTATTCTGTATAGAAAAACAGCAGACGGGGATATGATGGTAATAGGAGGTGTCCCTGCAGTTAGGAGTAAAGGCCAGGGAGGATTAATGGATGTGGAGCTTCACCCTAATTTTTTGGAGAATAGTTGGATTTATCTCTCTTATTCTAAACCCAAAAAACAGGATGGAAAGAATATGGCTACTACCGCCATTATGCGTGCTAAACTGGAGGAGAATAGTCTCACTGAGCAAAAAGATATTTTTATAGCATCTCCCTACTCTGCAAAAGCTCACCACTTTGGCTCTAGAATAGAGTTTGACCGTGAGGGCTATTTATATCTGTCAGTAGGAGATAGAGGGAATAGAGATGAGAATCCGCAAGACCTGGGAAATCACTGTGGAAAGGTTCACCGCATACATGATGATGGCTCTATACCGGAAGATAATCCCTTTGTGAATACGGAAGGAGCTATGCCTACCATCTATTCTTACGGTCATAGAAATCCCCAGGGAATAGCTATGCATCCTGTAACGGGTAAAATATGGTCTCATGAGCACGGCCCCCGTGGAGGGGATGAGATAAATATTCATGTCCCTGGGAAGAACTACGGATGGCCTGTCATTTCTTACGGAATCAATTATGATGGAACTACTTTTACTAATCTGACAGAAAAAGAAGGGATGGAGCAGCCATTAGATTATTATGTACCATCCATAGCACCATGTGGGATGGCCTTTCTTACTTCAGATAAGTATCCTGACCTGGAGAATAGCCTGCTGGTCGGATCTCTCAAATATGAATACTGCGAACTTATTAAGTTTGATGGAGAGAAAATTGTAGGGAGAGAAAAGTTACTAGAGGGAGTGGGAAGGGTAAGAAATGTACGAGTAGGGCTTGATGGCTATATTTATATAGCTGTTGAAAAGCCAGGTATGATATTCCGCTTGATGCCTTTCGGGGTATAAAAGCTTAAGAAGATAATTTTTTTTGGCGGCTTTGTGTCTTCGTGTGTATAAATTTTCATACGAAGCCTCCAAGCCGCTAATTTTTTCTGATAGATTCCTATTTTTAAGTATGCTTTCTGTCCCACAAAGATTACTTGTCCTTCCGGAGGTGAAAACGCTACTTGAGTCTGAGACTGCTCACATTCTGGAAAAGAAGATCCTGAGGGATAAGCTGGGGAGTCAGAGTTACGCCGCACAGCACTTCATCAGTATCGTTTCTTCTGGAATGCATCAGTTCTCCTTCCAGGATGAAACTAGCCTCAAGCTCCAGGCAGGCCAGGTAGGAATCTTCCCAAAAGGTATCTATACCGTCTCTGACTTAATTTCTCAAGAGGGAGAATTCGCAACTATACTATTATTTTTCTCGGATGAACAAGTCAATTTATTCTTAAAGGAAATTCAGGCCAAGCCACAGCGGCTGGAGACTACCCCTAAGGCAGGTATTCTCCCATTACATGAACTACTTCACCCTTGGCTCCAAACTATTCTATCGTACAAGACCTTGTATGGTCAATCTTCACAGCTAATCCATACTAAGTTTCTGGAACTGCTGCACCTCCTACAGGCACAGATGATGAGTACTTACAGCATAGGCCTGGAACAGATCTTCTATCAACCTCAGCAAAGGAACCTTAAGGAGTTTATGATGGCCCATTTTGATAAGGCCCTAACATCTGAAGATTTTGCCATTCTCACGGGAAGAAGCGTAAGTAGCTTTAGGAGGGACTTCAAACGATTATTCGGAACTACGCCCCATCAGTGGTTGAAAGATATGCGCCTACATAGGGCTTATGAAACACTCACTCAGATGCCCAAAAGTAGTAATGAGCTTGCCCATGAAGTAGGCTATGAAAGTGTCTCCCACTTTATTAGTGAGTTTAAGAAGAAATACCAGCTTACCCCCGGCCAACTCGCCCACCAACTTCATTCAAGA
>JBCCLI010000254.1:0-9429 GCA_039026975.1 Bacteroidota bacterium
GAGTCTGGGATGTAAATTCTCACGCAAAGCCGCTAAGTCGCAAAGAGATCTCCCTTAAGTTAATTACTTTTCAAAATTAATAGCTTTCGGGGCTGGCCGTTCCTCCACGGGTTGTGGCCGGGAATGTGAGATGCATTGGAGGGACAAAAGCGTTTTTTCTTCTTTTTGGGGCGACTGCCAAAAAGAAGTCCCGCTGAAGGCGTCGTAGCACAGGAACGTTACTTAGGGAAAGACTCAATGATAACTAAATAGCGTTCGCAAAGAGATCCCAGCTAACCTTACAAGTAATTCGCGACAAGCTCACCGGGATGATAGCGTAAGGGAAGTCCTATCCAATCTCGCCTTTATACCAATTTGTCAAAACCTGCTCGGCAGGCTTCCCTTTGGGTGTGTAGAAATGGGCGTATTGGCTGCCGCCGTCCATGAAGTCTCCGGTAGAAGGGTTGTCCCACCACCACCAAAACACGCCATGTAGCCATTCTTCATCCGCAAAGGCTTCAAAAAAGGCCTGATAGTAGTTGGCTTGTTCCTGCCAGTCCTCGTAGGGAGTTTCTTCGTATGCCCATGGACGGGTGGCTGCACCCAGGTAACTACATACGCCTAATTCCGTGAAGAGAATGGGAAGATCAGGATGATGTGCCGCTCGCCAGGCTACCAGTTGGTCTATCTGCTTTCGCCAGCCCTCCATCATGCTTTCTACTGAGCTCTTGGGCTGCTCAGCTACAGCAAAGTAGGCATCTACGCCTATATAATCTACGTGATCCCAGAAGAGGACCTTATCATAGCCTATATCACCATTAAAGTTGGCGGAGTAGGTCAGCTTCCCTTTGTAAACTTCCTTGACCTTATCTATGACTTTCACCCAGCGCTTTTGGGTTCTCTTTCTCCCCAAGGTATTCTCACAACCTACAGAGAATAGTTCTACTCCCTCCTCTTCGGCTATCTCAGCAAAGTGGGTAATGAAGGCTTCATAAAACTGAAACCATTTCTTTTTACTATCAGGGTTAAATTCTCCCCGCCAGGTATGGTCATAGGCATCCACAAAAGGCTTGAGCATAACCTTCATCCCTTTCTCATGAATGTATCGGATGATATGTCGTAAAGATTCATCTGAAGGTGTTTTATCAGGATGTGCCAAGATGATGTTGGCATACTTCCCTTGCTGCCACCAGCCTACTGCCAAGGCTACCCATTCGGTTCCGGTTTCAGCTAGTCTGTCTATGGAAGCATTGGAAGCATCAGTAAGGAATACATCCTTATGAAATCCAGCATAGGTCATGCCTTTCATAAAAGCAGGACGTGCAAAGATGGTGGTCTGATAAGAGCGAGGCATGATTGAAGGATTAATTATTCATCTGGCTTTTTAGGGTCTTCTTCTATTTTTAGCAATAAGATCATTACTGCGGCAGCCCCAAGTGCCATGATATGGGGTGATTCTGTAGTGGCTAGGGGTTTCTCAAACCAGTTTTTGTCATCTCCCTCGTACACTTCATTATTAATGATGGTGGCTATGGGGCTTTCCCATCTTCCCTTCTTCTTCCCTTTATACACCTTACGATCTACTACAATAGCCAGAGGCTTCTCCAGCCAATTTTTCTCCCCATCATAGATTTTATTCTCTATAATGGTCAGAATAGGTTCCTCAAACCATCCTTTCTTTCCTCTAAATACTTCTCCTGCTATTAGGGTAGCTAATGGCGCTTCAAACCAGCCTTTTTCTCCTTTATAAATTTCAGTTTCCATGATGTGTGTTCCCAATTCTATTGATTTGCTGTAGGCATTCGGTTGAAAATACACATTTACCTTCAAGGCTTATGATATCTTTCCATATATTTTAGAAGAGAATCAACAAATCTTATCTAATGAAGCTTTTCCCAGGACAGTTATTAAGTCATTGTTGGCAGCAGGAGATAGCACCTCTGTACCAAGGGGGAATGATTTCTGGAAAAGAAGACTTGATAGCGGCCATCTACCATTTTATCCGGTCTGAAGTTGACTATGGGTACTGGCCGTGGCTTTCACCAGAACTCCATTTTTCCAAAAGGGATCAGCCGTTGCATATCTGGCTAGAGGACTATATGGTGCAAAATAAAGTGGGCCATTATAAGCCTGACATTTTAATTAGCTGTGAAGGAGAAATCATTGCTGCTCTGATGATTGCTTTCTCCCCCACAGATTATTTGGATTACCGAAAAAGCATGGAGTTTCTTTCAGCTATTTCACGTTTAGCTGGTAGAGCCTATCTACATCTTAATATTCTCCCAGATAAAGGGGGGAAGGATCCTTCTACTTTGTATTTGATTTCGGAAGAGATTAGATTGGTTTATGCTGTAATAGGAAAAAAAGGAGCTTTTGCACTGGATACTGCTGCTATTAAGAAAGAGTTTCCCTTGTTGTATGCTCCTACTTATTTTCTTCATTTAACGGCCTCTATTCAAGATCAGAAAGTAACCTTCAACGCCAAAGATTAACGATGTCTACCTCCTCTTGCTGTCGTAAGCTGGTTTCTATAAACATCCTAGTGTTCCTTTTTTGCCTTCCCAATTGGGTATGGGGACAATGGGAGGAAGCCACGCCATTATTTATTACTAAGGATACTACCAAGCAGGTCATAGGCAAAGAGCACTTTACCATAAGTGCTGACCAAAGGCTACATCTCATTTATCAGGAAATTCCCATAGCAGGTGGAAGCGCCCTTTTCTATACACAAAGAGAAGCTAACGGAGGGTGGACCTCTCCCACTTTTATAAACCAAGATGGCCTGCTGGTATTTAATGCTTCCCTATCCACCCATCCTACCCTATCTGATCCGTACATAGCCTACCAGGCAAACCAAAACGCTGAAAGTGAAATCGTATTTGCTTTTAGGACCTTGGATGATATATGGCTAACAGAGCAACTCACAGAAAATAATCTCCTAGACATTAGTCCCAGCATCAAAGCTGACCCTACAGGAGGAATACATATCTGCTGGGTCAGGGAGCAAGAGGATGGTGAATTCATTCTCATGTACGCCTACAGAGCCTCAGAAAATAGTGGATGGAATATTTCTCGCATCCCTGACGCTCTTCCAGGAGAATTAGGGGAGGCTGCTAATCCCATCTTGGCCGTAAATGATGCGGGAGAAGTACATATCACCTTCAGAAGTGGAAGAATAACTAGCTTACGAATCTCCTACGCTTACCTCAGTGAACAGGAGGCGGAATGGGAGGTAGAAACCCTCCCCATCTATAATTCAAATGAGTTTGAACATGCCTTGGCTATTGATATTGATGGAAGACCTAAGGTGGTCATTGGGGGACTTTTCTCCAATAATAACTGGCGGGTATATGAGCAGAAGAGAAATGAAGAGGGAGAATGGCGTGAAAGAAAAGTAATTGTGAGTTCCGGTAGGGGGGGACTTTCTTCCTTTTGGATAGACGAGCAAGGATTTACCCATATTCTGATCAATGTTCTATTTAATAGTGTTCCTAATGGAAGAGTAAACTATTATGAGAATACTTCTGGTAGTTACCGGGTAAGGGTTCTCATGGGAAATGGAGTGGTCTTCTCTAATGTTGTGAATAATGCTACGGTAGTCATGAATCCGGCTGGGCAAGCATTTTGTGCCGCTTACCTGGGACTAACACCAGAGCAGCAGGACATAGTAGTTTTTGGTTCAGAAAATATGATCGCAACTTCCATTTCTTCTCCTATAATATCTAGTCCTATTAGTGTTTATCCTAATCCTACTCAACAAGTCATCCACATTGATATTCCAGCAAACGTAAGCTTCACGGAAGTATCCCTTCACAGAATAGACGGTAGCAAAGTATTATCTAAACGCTTTTCAGGAAATGGTGGCCAAGCTTACACGCTTGATGTTAGCACAGTAAGAGCAGGCATATACATGCTTCAAACTACACTTGATGGCCGTGTCATTCATCAGCTCATGGTAAAAGAGTAGCCTCTTACTAGCAGTAAAAAGAGGGATCCCTTCCTGTTAAGAAAAGATCCCTCCGTTGAATGTCAACGGTAAAGCTTAGGCTGAGGCTGTTTCTAACTCAGGAGCAACGGGAAAATCTATGCCTATCTGAGTGATGTTGTGGATGTAGTTAGCCAAGATTTTATCTGATACCAGGGTAACTAAATCTACCAATGCGCCTTCATCATATCCTAGATCAAAGAATCTATTCAATAAGTCCTGAGAAGGCTTACCGTGGGTACGCTGGATGTCTGCAGCCAAGTTGGTCAGAACATTGAGCTTCTCGTCTGCATGAGTTCCGCTTCTAAGCTGAACAGCTTCCTCATCTGTAAATCCATTCATTTTAGCTAAGGCAGTATGTGCGCTCTGGCAATATTTACAACCGTTCACCTGACTTACGGCCAAATACACAGCTTCTCTTTCTTTAGTCTTGAATGTTCCTTGTCCCTGTGCCTGCTGGAAAGCCAGATAACTCTGTAGGGCATTAGGAGAATGACCTATGTAAGCGTAAAGATTAGGGACAAAACCCAGGCCTTTTTCAAGGTTTTCGAAGATGGCTTTGGAACCTTCTTTGGCGGTTTCTTTGGTTGGGATGCTGTAAGTACTCATAATTGAATTGTTAAAAAGTGAATGAATCAAAAGAACAATTCAAAGATGGCGGGATGATCAGCTGTTTTCATTAACCATTCTTCCCTCGGACTTATCAATTTTTCCCGAAAGCTCCTCTTTATACTTTTGGACAAAGAGAGAAGGGGTCATTTCCACTATTTTCTTGAAGATCCTGTTGAAATGGCTGACCTCTTCAAAGCCTAATTCATAAGCTACTTCCTTTATGCTCATGTCTGTATATATCAGCAGTCGCTTAGCTTCCAGGATGAGACGCTCGTGAATGATTTTCAGAGGTGGGTGAACATTGTACTTTTTGAAGATATTAGTTAGGGTTTTAGGAGAACGATTCAATAGATCCGCATAATCCTGCACCTGATGGAGCTTCTTAAAATTTCTTTCTAGTTGTAGATGAAAGTTTCTGATCAGATCCCACTCCTTCTCACTTCCCTGGTCTACCATGGCATGCTGGGACTTGTGGAGACGGGTACAGATGATGATAAAACGGGTCAGTAGCATGCGGAGCATTTCTCCCTGCACCTTATCATGGGTAGCCAATTCGTCCCCAAAGACCTTTAGGAGTAAATCCAGCTTTTCATGATTCCCCCGATCCAGTTTGATAGATAAGTCCCAATTAGAGTTGAAAAACAGTACGCCTACACAGGAAACTTCTTCATCGTGATCCACTATGCAGTAGAATTCTCTATTAAACCTGATGATCTGCAGGTCTCCTGCCTGCTTTAAGTGTACTTTTTGATCAGGGGTGAGAAAAAGAATACTGGAATCCTTCAGGCTTATGGGGATGGTGTCTACTTCCAGTAAGGTCTCGCCGGACTTATTCCAGAAAATGGTAAACAACCTCTCCTCCGTATCCAGATGAAGGATGGCAGGATCAGCTTTATCACAGACGTAAAGTTGAGCAGAAGATCGCGTTTCCTGATAGGTGATCATGAATACTAGTTGGCAAAGAATGTCATAAAGAAATGTCTCTCAGCTAGCAAATGTTTACGTATAAGGTCAGCCATATTTGTAAAAGGAGATATAATTATGCTTGTAGAATCTTGACGGCTTGGCGTGAATACATTTGCACGCAAAGTAATTTGAGTTATCTGACAAATTTCCAAAAAATCAAAAATAGTGTTACTTTTTGACAGAAATAAATGCAAAAAGTAACAAATTTAATTCATAGAGATATTTTCCCCCAGCTTTTAGCTCATTTATCAGAGCAGGAAGTTACGGTAATTACAGGCATGAGAAGAACTGGCAAAACTACCTCAGTCCATTATTTACTTGAGCAGATCCCTCATAACAACAAGATATACATTGACCTGGAAAGGCTGGAGGATAGAGCTATCTTCAAACAACCTAATTTTAGTGATATAGAATCTGGCCTTAGGTTTAAAGGAATCGATTTTACCAAAGACTCTGCCATCGCATTGGACGAAGTACAGCTCGTCCCGGAAATAGTCTCGTTTATCAAATATTATCATGATCACTATCCTGTAAAATTCATCATATCTGGCTCCAGCTCATATTATCTAAAAAATCGATTTACGGAAAGCCTGGCAGGAAGGAAACACATATTTGAGTTATACCCACTCTCATTTAGAGAATTCTTACGATTCCATGATATCCCGGATACCACGATAAATCAGTTCAGATTAATTCCTTACAACAGAGTAGTGTTTACTACCTATAAACACCTATATGAAAGCTACATTCAGTTCGGAGGGTTTCCCCAGGTTGTCCTTAGTTCTTCAGAGAATCAGAAAAAGCGCTTTCTATCAGATATCCTCAATTCCTACATAGAACTAGATGTAAAGCTTCTTTCCGACTTTTCAGTTATAGATGACCTGTATAAGCTCATTTCTCTACTAGCATCCAGGATAGGCCAAAGACTAGACATCTCTAAACTAAGTTCCATCATGGGACTTGGACGAGCAAAGTTGAAAAGCTACATAGATCTACTAGAAAGAACTTATTTTCTACATTTAGTAAGACCATTTACTGGCAGTATAGACAGAGCCATTGCTAAACAACCCAAAGTTTACCTTGCTGATACAGGCTTAATTAATCAGCTGGCAAAAATACATGGGGGCTCCTTGTTTGAAAATGCTGCGGCTCTTCAATTAATGCCACTTGGAGCCTTACAATATTTTCAATTGAAAAGTGGACAAGAGATAGATTTCATTATGAATGAATCTTCAGCCTATGAAGTAAAGGAAACGCCTACTTCCAAGGATTTAAAAACGCTCCAAAAAAGATCAGCTTTACTAAACATAGAAGATATTCATCTTATTGGGAGAACTCCTCCTGCTAATAATTTTGAGAATTTTATATGGGGAGGGTCTATTTTCTAAGTAATAAAACCCATTCCCCTAAAGCTTCGTATCTTTGCAGGATACTCACACATTTAGGTTATGAAAAGAGTAGTTGTAGGACTTTCCGGTGGCGTAGATTCCAGCGTAGCAGCACACCTGTTAGTGGAACAAGGCTATGAGGTCATTGCTATGTTTATGAAGAACTGGCATGATGATTCTGTGACCATCAGTAAGGAATGTCCATGGCTGGAGGACAGCAATGATGCCATGATGGTGGCACAGTCCCTGGGCATCCCTTTTCAGACCATAGACCTGAGTGAAGAATACAAAAAGCGCATAGTGGATTATATGTTTGCGGAGTATGAGGCCGGAAGGACCCCTAATCCAGATGTACTTTGTAACAGAGAAATCAAGTTTGACATATTCCTGAAAGCTGCCGTGGCTTTAGGGGCAGACTATGTGGCCACTGGTCATTATGTGAGAAAGGAAACCGCAGTAGAGAATGGACAGGAAGTCCATAGGCTACTATCAGGGAAAGACAACAACAAAGACCAGAGTTACTTCCTCTGCCAGCTCACCCAGGAGCAGCTTAGTAAAGCCCTCTTCCCCATAGGAGAATTACAAAAGTCAGAGGTCAGAGAGATAGCTGATGGATTGGGACTAGTAACCGCTGGAAAGAAAGATTCACAGGGGCTTTGTTTCATAGGTAAAGTGAGGCTCCCAGAGTTTCTCCAACAGCAACTCAAGCCGAAAGAGGGGAAGATCATAGAAATTCCCGCAGATTCTCCCGTATACAAAGTGCCTGTACCAGTCGGTCAGTCTAGTGGGAATGCCTTACTGGAAAAAACCACAGCTTACACTTATCAAGCTGCTGACGGAGAAGTAGTTGGGACGCATATGGGTGCACACTATTTCACCATAGGTCAGCGCAAAGGCCTACATGTGGGGGGAAAACCTGAGCCCCTCTTTGTCATAGACACAGATACGGAAGAAAACATCATCTACGTAGGCATGGGTGATACGCATCCCGGCCTGAATAGGGAAGGTCTTTTCATCCCCATCGAAGATGCTCATTGGGTACGTCTTGACTTAGCCATGAATCCAGGAGAATCGAGAGACTTTCTGGTAAGAATCCGCTACAGACAAACCCTCCAACAAGCGACCCTCCACATGCAAACTGATGGCTTACACATCACCTTTGCGCAAGCCCAACGTGGCGTTACCCCCGGCCAATTTGCCGCCTGGTATCAAGAAGATGAGTTAGTGGGATCTGGGGTGATTGAGTAAGTTTAAGTTGAAGCTTAAGGATAAGTTTAAGAAGAATGGCTATTAGTCCCTTCCTTATCTATTTCTGTTTCCTCAATTCCTTTGGGGGACTTCTCCACTAATATTGTGTGTATAGATTAAGAAGTGCGAGAATCATAAATTAACCTTTATAACGTCTAGAAATTCGCCATCAAGGTGTTGAAAGTCAGAGTCAGCTGTAATCAATGTTGCTTCTGCGACACTAGCCGTGGCAGCAATCCATAAATCATTCTTCCCCATATTCCGAGCACTCCCATCTAATTGTTTATCGAATAGTTTCCCCTGACTGTAAGCATCTATTTCAGCATACCTTTGAATGACATCTTGGGAATTTATACTTGTAATGACCAATTCATTCAAAAACTCATTCAATACCTCAACTCTTTTTCTTCCCCAATTATTTCTGAGCGCAAGCGATTGAATTTCACCAAAACTTACTACGGAAACAATGGGGATGTTCGGTAAGCTAAAAGGATCGTGTTGAGTTTCCAGGAAAGTAGAGAGAGGATGTTTTCTCAGATAAATGAGCAATATGTTAGTGTCAAGAACATATTTCATTAAATCGTTTTCAGTAACTCATCTATAGGTTCAGTCAAATTAATTCGCTGGACATAGTCATCCATTTTTTCTTTTCCAACTCCTTTAAAATCTTTGCTTTCAATGAGCTGATTTATGTCCAGATGATTTGTCTCAGGAATTAGGAGATGTTCAATTGAAGCTAAATCTATGGAATAAAGAGCCAAATTCTCCTCCATTAGGGAAGTTCGGTCTTCCCTGGACTGGATTTCTTTTCCTACTATTTGAAAAACACTTTTTAACCTTTCTCCGGACAGTTCTTCTATCCATTGAAACAAAGTATTTTTGATTTCTGCTTCACTCATATCTTTAAATATACTAAATATCTGAGGATGGGTTATCTACCACCTTTAAGCAGGCCCAGTCTGCGTTATTCCCGGCCAATTTGCCGCTTGGTATCAGGAAGATGAGTTAGTGGGATCTGGCGTGATAGGGTAAGGGGGTTAAGTTGAAGTGGAATAGTAAGATAACGTGAGTTCGGAGTTTTTGGGGTGAAATGAAGAGATCACTTCCAGTGGTTTTTGCCTTTGAAAATAGCCGGTTTATCTTCCAAGAACTGATAGGCACAAATACCTGCTAAGGTATGCGCCAATGCATTGTCAGGGCTTCTGTGCCTAGTATGCTCAATATTGAAGTAGTTCTTCAGTAGGTTAAATA
>JBCCLI010000255.1:0-9421 GCA_039026975.1 Bacteroidota bacterium
AATCCGCAAGAGGGAGATAAGATCATCGTAGTAGATGATAATGCTGATGCCCCAAGTAATTTTGGTGAGTACAGAGTAGGAACGGATGAGTTTAATCCTAATAATGGAACTCGTATCCTCGCTGGACGGGTTTCCACTACTTCTTTTAGCTCGCTAAACGTATCTTATGTAAATGACTCCAGCTGGGCTGTGAACTCTGGCGTTATGAACGTAGATCTGTGTGTGGTGCAGTTTAAGGATACCTTTACCTCCGTGAGCGGAATTATGTATTTCAGCTTTGGAGAAATGAAGCTTCTCCCCAGAAATAATGATGACTTTGATGGAGCCATTGTTAAGAACTGCCCTAACACTGCCACCAGCCTAGCTGATGAGCTAGCAGGTAGTGAAATAGCTATCTACCCTAATCCAGCCCAGGAAATGATCAGCATTGACTTTAGGCTTACCACTAGAGCAGAAGTATCTGTAAACATGCTAGACCTGACTGGAAAGCTAGTGTCAGAGCGGATCATAGATGATCTTAGAGGAAGTGCACAAGTGTCTACTTCCAACCTAGCCAATGGAACCTATATTCTGACGCTCTCTGCTGAAGGGAATGTCTTCCATAGAAAGAAAATTATAGTAGCCAGATAAATGATGTACCCCACAGGCAGGAAACATGCTGCCTGTGGGACCCTTTCTTATTATCCACCGTCATCCACATGCTGTCCTTCTTCTTCCGTCAGTTCATATATATCCTTCCAGTTTTTCTACTGGGGTTTCTCCTTTCCTGCGAAGGGGGCGAAATCCTAGATAACCAACCTCCAGAGACAAGAATCTTCCTGGAATCTATACAACTTGATGGAAACGACAGGCTATCAACCGTAGTCACACTTTTCTGGTCAGGAGAGGATATAGATGGATTTGTGATAGGCTTTGACCTTTCTCTAGATGGTAATAACTGGACCAGGGTTACCCAAACAGACAGTACATTCCGGTTTACCCTCCAAGCTGGTAGTGATACTACAGATATAAACTTTTTTGTACGGGCAGTAGACAACCTAGCGCTGGTGGATCCTAGCCCAGCCTTCCTAGCTATACCTATCAGAAATACCCCTCCTACGATAGCCCTGGATGAAGAACTCAGTCTTTTAGGAGAGGTGCTTCCAGTTTTCAGTATTAGGTGGGATGTGGAAGATATTGACGGGCTAGAAACGCTAGATTCTGTATTCATAAAACTCAATGACGCTCCATGGCTGGCCTTACCTCCAGACATTAGTTTCATCAGTCTGAAGGCAGAAGACCCTTCCGTAAGTGGAAGCCAGAATGCCCTCATCAGGACAGGTTTTACGGCTACTCCCTACACCCAGCTTCTACCTGGCTTAAATGTAGAGGGTAACAATCAATTCTATCTTCAGGCCAGAGATATTTCCGGATCATTAAGTGTGATAGATACCAGTCAAGTATTTCAGGTACAAAGGAAAACCAGCGATCTCCTGGTAGTAGATTCTCACAATACTAATTCTGTAGATGATATTCTATTTCCTACCATACTGGATACCTACGGTGAGTTTGATTACCTAGATGTCAACAGTCAGGTACCTACCTTTACAGAACCTACTTTTAGGCTGTTACTGGAAGAATATGAAATCGTCTTTTGGTATGCTGATGGACGGGAAAGAGAGGCGTATGGGGAGCGGTTATTCCTGGATTTTGCTGCCCCTCAAATCCAACAGTTCCTAAACCAGGGGGGAAAGCTATGTATGAGCAGTAGCTTTCCCGCATCCTACGTGAATGGAGATAATACTAACACTTCTCTCGTATTTGGATATTCTCCTATGGACAGCTTGAGTACAGCCCCTGGACAGGCGAGACTACTGGGAGGTCAGCCTGTATCTACCCTACTTCCTGCTTATCCTACCCTTACTACCTCAGGAATCATTAGTTCTGCAGATCCATTTTACGCCAAAAATCCTTCAGATATTTTATACGAGGGAGAATTCAGAGCGGTCAGTGGCTGGAGTGGACCCTCTTCCTTAGCAGGTAGAACCGTATTTACCAATGGACGAACTAATCAGATTTTCTTCTCCGTAGAGCTTCATTTACTAAGTGGAGACCCGGTGGCCTTTAGAGACCTTTTTGCACGTATATTCCAGGAAGAATTTAACTGGTAGCTTCCCACTGTAGCTGTATCATACAGGCAGGTTTTTCTTCTACTATAATGGCGTGTAAGTAGGTATCTGCTGCTAAATTATACGTTCTCAAGGAAAGGCTTTGTTCCGCTCTTACCTCAGCAGAAAAGTTAATGACCAGATCTTTAGGCGTATGTTTCTCCCACCAATCCATGGTGTAGGAATTAAAGGCCCACTCCAGGTATTTGGTGTTATTTACATGGTTCAGCATATCTAAATCGCTGTAGCACACTTGATAGGTGCTTTCCTTGTAAGCAGTTGAAGGCAGCCTCAACCTGGGAGGTACAGTTTCAATCACTTGTTTACCAGGTAGAATCGGCCAATTATCTATTAGCTTCTCTATCCGCTGCGGTCTGTGATTAGTACTGGAAACAGCCGTCCAAATGGTACTGGCCTTGACTAGTAGCTTTTTTTGCTCATCTTTTATAAGAAATTCACGGTAAGAAAAGGGGCCTTTTATCTCCTTTATCCAAGTATCATGTGTAATGATCTGTCTCCAGTGAGGATACTGTATTATTTGGATATGAAGGCGCTGTAATACCCAATACAGTTGTCTCTCCCGCATACCGTGAAACCCAATCCCATATGAGTAAGCGTGGTTCCCGGCTATTTCCTGCAGAAACCCCTGTAGGGCGGTAAGTCGGAGCCTTCTATTGGGCCCTACATGTATAGCTTCAATTTTTCTTTCCTCAGTCCAAATGCCGGATTGTTCCATTGACTCAGTTATTCGGGCGAAATAATGTGTGTACCTTCAAAAGTAACAAGAGATTTTGCGTAATTTAGGGTTAGGCTTTCATTTTACAACATAAACCATCGCAGTTTTCAATTAAAATCCGGCAAAAAGACGTTTATGTGTGAGCATAAAAACGTATGGTTGGGCTATTTGAGTAAGCTGATCATCTGTTTTCCAGTTCTCTTCACTTATCAGCTTTCTTTCTGCCAAAACCCCTATGTACGAGGAGCATTTCCTAATGATGGCGCACGAACTGTCCCCTGCAACACCCATATTACGGTAGGCCTGCATTTCCCTGGTGAAGAAGGCCGGTTACTGGATAAGCATACGCTAACTAACTCCTACGTTAAACTTTATCCTGAGAATCAACCCAATAAGCCTGTAAGATCTTCTCTCTCTTATGAAGAGGAGTTTCAATATTTGACGCTTAGGCCTGGTCAAGCCCTGAGTCCTAAAACCACTTATGCCTTTGAGATTAATTCCGGCCTCACAGATGAAAGAGGCAATGGATTCCTCCCTTTCCTCCTGGTGTTCAAAACCGGGAGTTGTAATGAAGATGAAATGCTTACCTCCAGGGGGCTGGAGAAAGAGGAAGTACCCAAAGAAGAGGAGGATATAGCTATAGCTGATATCCAAGCCATGGGCGGGGTTCTAAAAGAGGATACCGCCTGTATCCAGTGGCAAACAGCCCAGGAAAAGCATCTATTTAGTTATGTATTAGAAAAGTCACGAGATGGTATCTCCTTTGATAGTATACAGGAAGTGCTGGCAGCAGGCTACAGTGATGCTCCTAAGGACTATTTCTTAATGGATAGACAGACTAGGCCAGGCAGGACTACTTACCGACTGAGAATAAAAGATAACCGCGGAGAACAGTACTTTTCTAAAACTGTGTCTGTCTTTAGGGAGCTGATCAGATTTGAGAAAACCCGAATCAGTATGAATGATTCCCTTCCGATCTCCTATAAGGTCCCTCCCAGAACCTCATTAGTGTTTGTATTACGGAATGCCAGGGGAGATAAGATTTTTCAAAAAGCTATTCTCCTGGATAATCAGAAAAACGCATATACCTTTGACATGCGCGGAGTAGGTCCAGGAAAATATATGGGATACCTAATCACCCCCAAAAGCAGATACCGTCAGCGGGTAGATATTGTGAATTGACCATATTCTCTATTATTACGCATTTTTTATCCTCACATTTTTCCCATAGGACTACACGTTTTATCTGCATTATCACCCGCTTGATCATCTTTGTCCTATTTACTCAACACCTATCCTCTTCTCTCCGTTTACTTTCCTAGACAGACACAGCTTCCTGATAGCAGGAAACAGTAGTCTCAACCTTAACACTTAGCATTATGAAAAAGAACACCTTATACATAGCCCTCTTCATGGGATTAGTCCTAATAGGATCTGATCTATTGGGACAGAGAAATGGAAGACAGAGGGGGAATGATACCCCCCGTTCAGATAGAGACAGGAATGGAACGTATTATGAAGATGACAGAGGATTTGAGGATAATTTCCGTGGCCGGGAAAGGCAGAATAATGGGAATGGTACTTATGGAAAAAAGCAGAAAAGGTACCCCCAAAATGGCTATAACCCCAGACGGCCCAGGGACGTAAGAAATTACGCCTATGGAAGAGGAAGAAATTATGGATATAATTATGGATCACAGCGGGGAAGAGCTGTAAGATATGGTACTTACGTTCAGAGAATCCCTTCCTATGCAGTAGTAAACTCTTTCAATGGAGCCCCTTTCTACCAGTGTGATGGCGTATACTATCAGCGTGCTAGAAGAGGATATGTGGTAGTAAGGCCGCCTGTAGGACTTAGAGTAAGAAATATTCCCTTCACAGCTACAGAAGTCATCATTAATAATAGGAGATTTTTTAAAGATGGCCCTATATGGTATAGGCAAGCTAGAAGAGGACGAGGATTTATCGTAGTTCAGCGCCCCATCTAACCTAAGATTTGAAGTAAGCAGTTTGTTGTTTCCTGAGCGAGAACCTTTATGGGTATCTCGCTCAGGCTATTTGTGTGTAAATGAACCATGAGAAAGGCAAATTTTATTTTTTCCTCTATATCTTTACGCTATGAACATCCTGATCATCAATGGCCCCAACCTTAATATGTTGGGTAAGCGTGAGCCTTCTATCTATGGGACAGAAACGCTGGAAGATATTCTCCAGGAAGTCTACCAGCAGTTCCCTTCCTGTTCCTTTACCCATTTCCAGTCTAATCATGAGGGCACCATTCTAGACCGACTTCAGGAAGCTATGAATGAGGACTTTGCCGGGATTATCATCAATGCCGGTGCTTTAACGCACTACAGCTATGCCTTGAGGGACGCATTAGCCATGCACAGCATTCCCAAAATAGAAGTACATATCTCTCACATATTTTCCAGAGAATCCTTTAGACACACCTCTGTTATCAGTCCTGCCTGTAACGCCATGATTAGCGGACTAGGAAAGACGGGATATGCCACAGCGGTCTGGGCTTTAATGCATACATAGTAGCGTAGAGACATAATAACTTATGTCTCTACAGAGGGAGTAGACTGTATTTCTATTTATCCAGAAAATGGTGGAAAGTATCCCCCCTGAGTCCTAGCCTGAGCGTCTCTAATGGTATGGCTTCCGCCGGAGCTATATTTCCAAGATTTACATTAGATCCTAGCAGCTTAATAAACCAGACTTGTTGACTCTTCTGAGGTGCTTCCCAGAGAATAGAATCTCCTTCTATATGTTCCAGAATCTCTTCTATCAGGTCGCTCCTAACTTCTCCATCAGAACGGAACATACCCACAGTACCACTTTCTCTCGCTTCAGCTATCACTTTCCATGAACCTGCATTCAACTCTTCTCTCATCATCTCCACCCATTTATAGGGAGCCAAAATATTAGCTGTGGATTTACTTCCCACTTCTGATAAGACAGTGAAGTTTTTAGCCAGATCAGTAATCAGCTTACATTTATCTTCTATGGCTATGTCTACAGAGCCGCTGGAAACTTCTAAATAGCCTACCCCATACTTATCCAGAATCTTACAGTAGTCATCCATCTGGTTTCTCACATAAAATGCCTCTAGCAGGGTCCCACCAAAGTAAAAAGGAATATTTCCTTCTTTATAGATCGCCAGTTTAGCTTCCAGATTAGGGGTAACACAGGACGTAGCCCATCCCAGCTTCACTATATCTATGTGTTCGCTGGATACACTCAGCATATCTTCTACCTGTCTATTGCTAAGACCTTTATCCATGACCATGGTTAGGCCACTGTTCCTAGGCTTCTCTGTACGTGTCGGGATTTTTGTAAGGGGGAAATTAATCATTGTATATATGGTTTTCACCTATGTTGAGGGTGCAATATATATACAAGGATTGGAAAGTGCGAAACAGCAGAAAACCCTAGCTATACTGCCGGATTAGGGTTTGTACCAGCTTATCCTCTTTCAGTCTCTCCGCATAATGGAAAAGGAGGTAGTGGTTATCAAAATCCAGAATGAGGGCATTCTCAAGATAGGTAGCGCCCTGCTCTACTTTCCCAATCATCAGGCAGTAGGCGGCACATTGGTAGAGGATAGTGGCGCGCTGGTCCACAAACTTCAGCCCTTCTTCCAGGAACATGATAGCTCCTTCCGTATTATCTTTTTCAAAGAGAAACTGAGCCCATTCTTGCCAGACAGAAATTTCAGTGGAATCTATATTTAAGGCACTGTTAAGTTGGGCGTAGGCATTTTGCTTATTACCTAACTTATATTCACATATGGCTAACGATAGGCAAATGTCTCCATTATCATCATCTATCTTAAGCGCTTTTTCATAAAAATGAATAGCTTGAATATATTTTTCACGCTTCTCCTGACAAGCTCCCATTCCTATCCAGGCATCTACATACTGATCATCCAGGAGTAATACTTTCTTATAGTATCTAAACGCTTCTCTGTACCCTTCCAGATTCTCAAAACACTCAGCAATATGGTAGAGGGTATGTACATCTTTTTTATTGATGGCGGCTGCCTCCAGGAATACTTGTAATGCTTCTTCAAAACGGAAGGATTCCTGAAGTAGAATGCCCTTTTGGAAATAGGCAGCGTGAAAAGATTCCTGGATGATGAGGGCATAATCAAAAGCCTCAATAGCTTTTTCATAGTTCCCTAATTTTTTCAGAAGAACGCCTTGGTTATACCACACCATGGTAGCATAGGGATTCTTTTCCAGGTAGGCTTCATATAGCTCCTTGGAATCCAGTAGCTTATCTTCAGACTCAAAAAGGAAGGCTAACTCGAACAGGGCTTCTTCATATTCTGGCTGAAGTTCTAATGCCTTGCGGTAATACGCTTCACTTTCAGGAAGCTTATTACATATCTGTGCTATGTTTCCCATTTGTAGATATACCTCAGAGGGTTGGTCAGTATAAATAAATAGGCCTTCCAGAAGTTCTATCGCTTCTTCATACTTGTCTAGTTGGGAAAGTACCTCTGACTTAAACCACAGGTATTCAGGCTGCATGGGGCTCAGGTACAGCGCTTGATTTATTTCTTTAAGAGAACCTGAGAAATCACTATTCTCATAGAGAAGTTTAGCATGTTTAAAGAATAGCTCGCTACTGGAGGGGTGTATTTTCACAGCCAACTCTATGAGTTGCTGGGCTTTTCTGAAGTCATTTTTAGTTAGGTAGTAGGTGAAAATTTCATCTACCTTATTTAGATCCAGGTAATACAGTTGGCGCTGACTCAGCATCTCCTCAAACTTCCTTGCACTTTCTGAAGCACCATTTTTGCTGGAATCATTAAAACCTGAATTATCGTGCATGTAATCTGCCACAATATTTAGAGTCTAACATGAAAATAACTAACTGGGTGTAGCTCTTGAGGAGCTTCTTTAATAAATCCTAGATACACAATTCTATCCATAAAGCCTACTATCTTTCGCTGAACAATGTGGATTTATGGGTTTTTGACAGGACTTTTTTGAAAAACTAATCCCTAAGTGTGTATAAATATTACATCTGTTAAAATACACTCAAGCTGTTATATGTCCAATGATACTTATGAACATATACACATCATAGCGAGTGAAGTAGGTGTTGGGTATGGGCGTAGGAGACGTAGTAAAGGATTTAGAGATAAGGGATTATAAATCACTTATAAAAACCTTACCAAAGTCCAGGTTACAGATGATGGTAGTTCCTTGCTTAGGATTCTTTTTGTAGGCGCTGTTCACAAAAACACCATCCTTCACTTTCTCAAACTGCTCAGACATACTGGCAGAAGAGAAAAACCCCTTATGTATCATGATTTTGGTTGGATGATTTTTAGATATAACCAGGTTGCAGTTCCCCACTCCTGAAGAGATAACCACATTAGCTCCAGGAACAGGTTCACAGGTATTTCCTAGTACCACTTTAGTTTCTCCCATATCATTCTTAATACTTACTACTTCCGCTTTGGACATCTCCAGGTTTTTAATGAGAATGTCTCCGCGTATAGCATGGACATCCATCTTATTCATAAGAATGGTGTTAGGTTGGCTGTAATTGATCAGCACATCCGTGGTAGCAGAATTAACAAACAGGTTTCTAAGGGTGAGGCCTGACAAATCTAAATCGGATTTACCTGATACTAAATGTAGCCTCAGGTCTGTAGGGAAAGTAGGGTCTGGGTGAAAAAACGTTTTCAGCTTAGTATCCTCAGGTTCTTGATCCCCCCAACCTGCCAGTCGGGAAGCTACACGCTGGGTCATAGCTGCAGCCCCTACTGACTTAGCTTGCATTTCCTGAGAGGAAGTAAGCGTATGAAAGGTGTGAAAAACGTTTCCTTTATTATCCTTTTCAGAACTGATGTTAAAAGATGATCCCTCTTTATTAGAGAGAACTCTATATAAGCTTTGTCCACAAACTTCAGAGGACTGTATAGCAAACTCTCCTCCTGGTACATTCAAGTTTAGAAACTGGTGAGAGACTTCAGCTTCTGTCCATATGGTATCACACTTCTGATACTTTTGTGCTACCAGGGAAGCCCCCATTAGCAAGAATGTACTCAATATGCCGTAAGATTTCATCATAACGCACTCAATAATACGAATTACCCCACATTAGGTTTGGCATATAATATGATTCCTATCAGAGATAAAAGTAACACAAATATTAGTTTTAGTAAATATTTACCCCTATTCCTTGAACCATATGATAGTTTCCAGTATGTATAAACGATAGGATTACCTATGGGTTAGGAATAACGTGGTATACAGGCATTATTAGCCTAGGTCCTATTTGAAACAGATAATTCCCTAACAAAAAAGCTGGATTGAGGATTCTGTTAAGCCCATTATTTGAATAATAGTAAGTTATTATAAAGCCACTTAGAGTAGCTATCTTCCTTTATTTAACATTTATAATGAGAATCAGCGATTCAAACTTAAGCTTAATAGACGGCTGAGAATTGAATTATTAGTACCTTTAAAACATGGGAGAACCCCTTCATTATATAGAGCCTTTTTACGGATGGTTG
>JBCCLI010000256.1:0-9417 GCA_039026975.1 Bacteroidota bacterium
GCTTACAGGTAGGTTCTTGGACATACTAATTTATGGAATAGTCTTATATAAAACTGTTTATTGAGGAAATTTCTTTTTGGGAATTTCCCAATTTCAAATCATCACTTCTACCTCCTCACCCAGCTCAAAATACTCTCCTAATCCTCTTCTCAATCTCCACTCATTAGGACCAGAGACTAAGACTACTTCCTGATAGCCCTCTTTTTTTACCACCTCTTTCACTTTTCCTATCAACTTAATTTGAGTAGCAGTGAGTACTTCTTCCGGTCTCCCTCTTTGGATAATCATGCCTTCCTTCATCACCCAAACCTCATCTGCCAACTTTCTGATTTCCTGCTCATCATGGCTCACCATGATAGTCGTAAGCTGGAAACGCTTGTGTACTTCTTTCAAGTAGGTCTGGAGTTGGGTGCGCAAGTCTTGATCCAGAGCAGCCAAGGGCTCATCCAGTAAAAGAAGGTTGGGCTTAAAGGCAAGGGCCCTGGCCAGGGCTACTCTCTGCTGCTGCCCTCCTGATAACTTCCCCGGTTTTTGATGTTGGAGAGAAGTGAGTTCCATCATCTCCAGCAACTCCTCCACTAATTGTTCATCTTTTTCCTTCCCCATAGGAAAGTAGAGGTTCTCTCGCACGCTCATATTAGGGAAGAGGGCATAATCCTGAAACACAAAAGCTATCTTTCGTTTTTGAGGTGGCAGAAAAAGCTTCTTCTCTGTATCCAGCCAACACCTATCTGAAAAGAAAATCTTCCCATTCTCAGCTTTCCTAAGCCCGGCCAGCATTCTTAAGAGGGTAGTTTTCCCAGCACCGGAAGGGCCTTTCAAGCAAAGGAATTGGCCCTTCTGTATTTCTCCTTCTACGGAGAAATTCATCTTTCCTCCGACACCATTCAGGGTGGTTTCCAAAGTAAAGCTCATCATGGATCCACTTTTTTAAGGGTGGTACCATTGAGAGAATAGACTGCTAAAAGTATCAGGAAAGAGGTAATCAGCAGGAAGAGAGAATAAGCATGAGCAGTTCCATAATTCAGCGCTTCCACCTCCTCGTAAATAGCTATGGAAGCCACCCGTGTTTCTCCTGGTATACTGCCTCCTATCATCAGCACTACTCCGAACTCTCCTATAGTATGAGCAAAAGCCAATACAGTTCCTGTTAGTAAGGCAGGCTTAATATTGGGAAGTAAAACCTTTCTTAAAGTTATAAAACGGGATTTCCCAAACATGTAAGAGGCTTCAGCTAAAGAAGTGGGTAGATTACTCAGGCCCGCCTGTACTGGATGTACCATGAAGGGAAGGCTATAAATCACGGAAGCTATCAGCAAGCCTTCAAAGGAAAAGACCAGTTGTAAGCCTATACTTTTCTGGAGAAAGGCTCCAAATCCATTTGCCGGGCTAAAGGCCATCAATAGATAGAAGCCCAAAACTGTAGGAGGCAGCACCAGTGGCATACTCACCAATGCTTCAATGACAGGTTTACCCTTAGCTGAAGTATATGATAGCCAGTATGCCATGGGAATCCCAAGTACCAGCAAAATAATCGTAGTGAGTAGTGCTAATTGAAAGGTAAGTATAAGAGGCTCCCAGCTAATCATATCAACATCCATCCTTCTTAGCAATATACTTATTGAGGAGGAGTTTCTGGAATCCCATATCCATATTTCTGGAGAATGTGCTGAGCGGTATCTGTAAACATAAAGTCATAAAATGCAGCGGCTATCTCACTATCGGAAGGCTGCTGGAGCATAGCTATGCCTTGCTGGATGGGAGAATATGATTCAGGAGGAACCAGCGACCATCTACCTTTTTTTTCCAGCCTAGGGGCTTTTACCACTGACAGGGCAGTAAAGCCTACTCCTACTGCACCAGAAATAATAAACTGGTTGGTTTGGGAAATACTTTCTCCAAAAACCAGCCTGGGCCCTAACTTTTCATACATGTTAAAATACTCCAAGCTTTCCCTAGCAGCTTTTCCATAGGGAGCTATTTCAGGGGAAGCCATGGCTATGTGAGTAATCAAAGGATTTGGAAGATTCTCTACGGAAGGAGTTATGGCTGAGTCTACGCTCCAAATCACTAAACGTCCTTCAGCATATACTTCAGGTCCCTTCTTCACTAAGCCCTTCTCTTGTAAGTATAGCGGATACTTAAGGTCTGCTGATACAAACACATCATAGGGAGCAGCTGATAATACCTGAGCAGTGATTTTCCCTGAAGAATTAATAATTACCTGAGGCCTTACACCAGTCTGACGCTCAAACTCAGATACTAGCTCTTCCATGGCAAACTGCACGCTAGCAGCTGTAGCTATACGAAATGTATTTTTCTCTGCTGAGTTTTTACAAGAGAATAGTAATAGCATGGAAAACCATAGTATATCTAGTCTAGCTACTTTCATCCTGTATACTATCTACTGCCACTTAATGGTTAGTCCCATCCGCTTTAAGACATGGACTCCACTTTTCTCTTGATCCTCAAAGGTATTAGTAGCAAAACAAAATAGATAAACAGGTTGGGACATCTCAGACAGATAAAAGACTTCATGTCGGTTTTGGAAGGATTCAACTTCCCTGTATCCGGTAAAAGTATGCAGGGTACTTTCGATTTTATTGAATCGGCTGTAGTTATTGTCCCCTCTCATGGGATCACTGAAAAAATTCACTCCCATGGAATCACTAAGGAATAAGACTTTATTGGTGTTAAACTCCCTATCAGCCATGGTGACGGCATATAGTTGGTCTTGGTAGGGGATGGAGCCAGCCTCAGCTCGATTAGCCAGAGCGGGATCCGTATCTACAAATGCATAGACACCATCTATTTTCTCCCTTTCCCAGGTAAGCACCACCGTAAATGCTTTTTTCTCCAATAGGTAACTCATCTCTTTCTCTGGAATCATCTTCCCTTCCTGCCAAATTTGAACAGAAAAGATATCAGGGGTAAGAGCTTCTTCTGATAGTTTTGGCTGGGCATGTAGGATAAGTCCTGTACCTATCAGTATGATACTTATTAGGGGGGGTTTCAGGCTGTGTGGTATCATGGCTTTTCTTTTTTGGATCATAAATACTTATGCTCTTTATGGAAAGAGAGTTTTACTGGTAACCATGAAACTAAGGAATAAGGGAGATTACTTAGCTGCATGAATGAAGCTATTTATGCCTACTACCCCAAATCCAAAGGCCTGCATCAGCATGAAAGGAAGAATACTCAAGTCCCAAAAGTAGATGGCTAGTAAACAGCCGAAACAGAAGTATAAAAACAGACCTAGCTCTGCGTAAACTGAGGGCTTTACTTTTTTATTGATGTATTTATTGGCCTTCCATGAATCTTTCTTATCAGTGAGGTTAAATTTAGGGGTGCGAATAAAGGGAGTACGCTTTCCCCAAAATCCCTGGATGACTGCAATAGAGTTATGTAGAGACAGCCCCATGGTAAGGGCAAGGAATGGAATGTAGTATTTAGTAAATCTTCTTAGAGCCGCTTTAAAGGTAGGTTCTCGCCACCTAAAAGTGATCATGTACATGGTGGCTAACACCAGGAAGCTCATAAATAGTAGTATGACAGGGATTAATAAGAACTGAATGTTCCCACCAAAAATCTCATGCTTTATGTAGAGCAGCGGAACACTCGTAGCACCAAGGCCTAACACTAATAAAAATACGGAACTACTCAACAGGTGGGCTGAGCCATGTAGCTTCTTTAATAAGCTATTATCCGACTTCCAAAGGGTCTTAAGCATCTTACGCGCTACTTCTGCTCCACCTTTCATCCACCTGTATTGTTGGGACTTAATAGCTCCCATTTCAGCTGGAAGTTCAGCAGGTGCTCCAATTTCATCTACATACCTAAATTTCCAACCCTTTAACTGGGCTCTGTAGCTCAGGTCCAGGTCTTCAGTTAGGGTGTCATATTCCCAACCTCCTGCATCCTCTATGCACGTTTTTCTCCATACACCAGCAGTACCATTAAAGTTCATGTAGAACCCACCGGCATTTCTCCCAAACTGCTCTATGGTAAAATGGGCATCCAGGTGAAACGCTAGCGCCTCCGTCAGCATAGAGTAATCCTGATTGATATGCTCCCAGCGGGCTTGAACCACCCCTATCTCAGTTTCCTCAAAGTGAGGAATGGTGGCTTTCAGAAAATTGGGGTTCGGAATAAAGTCCGCGTCAAAAACCGCAATAAACTCACCTTTAGCATGTTCTAGTCCATAAGCTAAAGCTCCAGCCTTAAATCCTCCACGTTCGGGCCTCCTCAGGTGTATAGCTTGAATCCCCCTGGCCTGGAGTTCTGCAATCTTACTGGCTGCTACCTCCAGCGTTTCATCATCAGAGTCATCTAATAGCTGTATTTCAAACCGGTCTTTAGGGTAGTCCATGGCGGCAACAGCGTCCAAGAGTCGCTCTACCACATAGAGTTCATTGTAGATAGGCAGCTGAACCGTAACAAAGGGATGATCATCTACCTCAGATAAAGGCGCTAACTGGCTAACTTTCTTTCTTCTTTTGAGAAATACAATGATGAGATGCAGCTGCATCAAACTGTAAACCACAATTAGCCCTAAACAGATGACGTAAATCGTCAGGACCGTATATTCTAATATTTCTGTGAACATAAGGCTAACGATTTATCAGTAGATCTAAGATATATGTATCCCCCTGTTTCCATTTTTTCCGACCGCAAAAATACAAGTCTCCCCATTCCCTTCAAATAGTATGTCTTATGTCTATCCTTCTACTCATAGGTAAAAAGCTCGTATTCAGCGGATTACTTAACTTTATAAAAGCTTGAAAATAGTCCAAAGAATTTTATATCCTGCCAGTATGCTTCCTTTTATGGTTCCACTAACCTTAGATACGCCTATTCTTTTCCGGTAATTTACAGGTACCTCGACCGAATGAAAGTGGTTTTTGGCTGCTTTCACCTGCATTTCTACTGTCCATCCATAGGTTTTATCCTCCATATCAAGGGCAATCAACCTATCAAACTTAATGGCCCGAAATGGTCCCAAGTCGGTAAACGCTACTCCATACAGCCATCTAATGAGGGTGGTAGCTAGCCAGTTCCCAAATACTTGTTGGGGAGTTAGGGAGCCTTTCTCTCGCTTTCCTAACACACGTGAACCTATTACCATGTCAGCCTCACCTTCTAAGATAGGCTTCACTACCTCGGTCAATTCTTCAGGATAGTCAGAATAATCTCCATCTAAAAAAACGATAATATTAGGAGGGTTTTCCTTAGCTGCCAAATAGGAAATACCTTTCAAACAAGCACTTCCATATCCCCTTTCTTCTTCTTGTAGGACTGTAGCACCTGCTTCCTGGGCATTTTTCTCCGTATTATCTGTGGAGGCATTACTGACTACTACCACTTCTTCCACCCAGTCTGTAGGGATGTCCCGCACTACATTCCCTATGGAGGCCTCCTCATTATAGGCAGGAATGATAACTGCTATTTTGGTATGTACTAGCGTTGTAGGCATAAACATCAAAGTTACTATTCATTTCTACTCTATTCCTGTCTGTTAACAGACATAGTGGAGAATCCAGATATACTATTCATTCTCCCAGCATAATAGAAGTATATCTCATCACACTCCTTCATATTTTACCAAAGACCTTCCTGTACACTATTTTTCTGTAGGCAAACTGCACATACATAAGCGGATATAATAAAAGGCCAAGTAGTTTATTAGGCGCTTCATAGGTAATATCCTCTACTATAGCACTCCCCTCCTGATAAGTCTTTATGAGGTGCTTATGCCTCCATTTGGCCAAAAATACCGGTAACTGCTCTCCTTCATCTACAAAGTACGCCTCATGCTCACTTAATTTCTCCTCAGTAATAACGCTCACCCAGTCCTGTTTTCCTAGGATAGGTAAAAAAAGCCTAACATGAATCCTATCCCCCTTACTGGAGCCGTCAAATCTGAGGAGTTCTACACGTACACCTGGCGGGGTTAATGCCTCAAATAGCTGACGATCAAACCTTTTCAGTATATCTCGTGGATTCCCCTTAACAGGTATCGTAATATAGATTCTCATGTAATCACTAAGAAAAGATCACAAAGAATTGTTCAAAATAGTCCTTAAAAAGCTTGGTGGTATCAGGAGTCAAATAGGCCAGAAACCATTGATTCAGGGATTTTAGTCACTCAGGCCTAAATAGCTAACATTCAACATCCATTGAAAAAATTTTACCCATAGAGATTGCTATATTAGAGTATAATATCCACTAGATATTTAGTCCAACTATCCGTCAAATTTAATTTTTGAATCTAATGGCATTTGTGCCAGAACCAGAAGAAATTCTACAAGACCAAGCTCCCCAACGCTCAAAAATGGCCAAGCTTCTCAACCTAGCTAAGCGAATTTATTCTCTTAGTAGAGAATACGGGGTAGAATAACGTAAAAGCTTATCCACTAACCATAAGCCGTCCTATCATACTAGGATGGCTTATGCTTTTTTCTATTCTTCCTTCTTAATGTAACTTGCATGCTGAAACATGAGCTGTTAGATCCACTGCTATGTATGCACCCCTAATCAAAGAAAAGTTTCCTCAAGAAGAGGACTTGGGACTATTTGTATTCCCCAAACTACCAGCAGTAAAACTGGGAAAATTATTAAGGAAAGACACCCGTATTGCCAGCCCTAATGATGTGTTGGCACTGCACATATATGAAGGCATGTTTAGTAGTGGGTCCGTCATATTCACCTCAGATACCTGCTTCTACGCAAAAGGGAAATTTCTTCTGGAGGATGTGAAAGGCGTTAAGGTAGATGATGATGAGTGTGTAATTACTACTCATCAGCAAGGGGCCCTTACCACTCATAACTTCTCCACCAAGAACAAGCAGGTAGCTGAAATATTGACTCGTTTCCTGGAGTCAGTCAAATATTATGATCCACAAGCACAGCAGGCCCCTCCTCCTTCTTATGAAGAACAGGGATTTGATAAAACACAAATTGAGTGGCTTACCATCAGAGATGAGGTCATGAAAACCATAGATCTCCTGTATGAAAAATACAATGACGGTAAGCTATCCTTACTGGAATACGAACAAAAGAAAGAAGAGCTACTGAGCAGATTATAATCCATGAGAATCATAGATACCCACGCCCATTTATACAGTGAGAAATTCTCCCATGACCAGGAAGCAGTCATAGCGCGGGCTAAGCAATACCTGAAAGCCGTATTTCTTCCTAACGTAGACTTGGATTCTATAGCCCCTATGTGGGACTTAACTGCTAAAGATCCTACCTTTTTCTTTCCTATGGTGGGACTACATCCCACCCATGTGAAGCCTAGTTATCAACAACAACTAGATGCCATAGCTAAAGAACTTTTTGAGTCAGACAGAACCTATGTAGGAATAGGAGAAACAGGTCTGGATTTGTACTGGGATAAGGATACTCTTCCTCGTCAGCAGGCTTCTCTGGAAGTTCACCTTACTTGGGCAAAGGAAACGGAGTTGCCTATCATTTTGCACGCCAGAGAGGCCATAGATGAGGTTACTGACATGCTGGAAGACCATTATGAGGAAGGATTGACAGGGATTGTTCATTGCTTTGATGGGAATACAGAACAGGCAACCAGAATCTGTGAGCTAGATGGGTTTAAAGTAGGTATAGGGGGTATAGTCACCTACCGTAAAGATGTGCAGCAGATGGTCAGGGAGATTCCGTTGGAATGGATGGTACTGGAAACAGACAGCCCTTACTTACCACCTGTGCCACACAGGAAGGATAAACCCAGGAGGAATGAGAGTAGCTACACCCACTATGTAGCAGAGAAAATAGCAGCCTTGAAAAACCTCCCCTTGGATGAAGTGGCCACTGTTACTAATATGAATGCTGAGGTTCTATTTGAAACTGCTGCTGTTTTGGAAGCCTAATACCTACCAGACTTATACTGGAGAATAAAAGGGTTAGACACTCTTTCCTCACCTATGGTGGTCATGGGGCCATGCCCTGAATATACAGTTACCTCATCTCCGAGCGGAAGTATCTTGTTTACTATGGTCTGCATCAGTGTAGGATAGGAACCACCTGGAAGATCTGTTCTTCCTATACTGCCTTGGAACAGTACATCTCCTGAAAATAGCTGCTTACTCTCCGCATGAAAAAAGCTGATATGTCCGGCAGAGTGTCCAGGCGTAAAGAAGACTTTCAAGATAGTATTACCAAAGTTTACCTCATCTCCCTCATCTATCAGGGTATCAGGATGAGGGGAAGGGGCTACATTCAGCCCAAACATAGGGGCATAGCCTGGAACATAATCCAGCTCATCAATTACCAGTTTATGTGTCAGAAACGGAACCTTGTAGGTATCTTTGACGTAACTGTTACCCATCATATGGTCTATATGCCCATGCGTATTTAGGAGCTTATCTACGGTAAGTCCCTGCTGCTCAATGTAGTGAGAAAGTTCCTGCTGCTCGGAAGCTGTATAACATCCGGGGTCTATGATTACGCACTTTTTCGTTTCATCTGAAACCAAATAAGTGTTTTCTTGGTACGGATTAAACGTAAAGCATTGAACGGAAAGCATATAGACTGTAATTTGTTATGTAATTGGGAAGCTAAAATACGTTAAAACTCCAGACTTCAGGAATAAGGATTTATGACTCAGCAGTTCTCCAAGATGAAAACGTCCCTGTTTCTTTTTTTCTGCCTGCTCATACAGATAGGCATTTCTCAGCCAAACCCTCTGGGCAGTAACATCAATACTACCTATGATGAGATGCTACCCGTCATTTCCCCAGATGAAAAGACCCTATATTTCATTAGAGCTAACCATCCTGAGAATAGCCATGGAGAAACGGGTAGTCAGGATATCTGGTTTAGTGAAAGAAGTAGCTTAACATCAGATTGGGGACCTGCCAAGAGGATGGCTAACCCATTTAATAAAAGAAAGTACAATTCTATTTATAGCGTCAGTCCGGATGGGAAACAGATATTACTGGCAGGTGCCTACAGGAACGGAAGATATATGGGGCCAGGGGTCTCCATTAGTAAAAAAAGGGGGAGGAACTGGTCTAATCCCGTAGCCCTACAGATTAAAAATTATGATGAGCTAGCCAATGGAAAATATTCTTCTGCCTTCATGTCGCATGATAATGAGGTCCTTATCCTGAGTTTTTGTAGCAAAAAAAGAGGAAAGAAAAGTAAAAACGGGGATTTATACGTCAGCTTCAAACAACAAAACAACAACTGGTCAGAGCCAATAGAACTAGGAGATAACATCAACTCTTCCGGTTCAGATGAATTTGCCCCTTTTCTGGGGGCAGATATGAAGACCCTTTTCTTTGCTTCAGACAGAAAGGGTGGAAATGGCTCTGTGGATATTTATAAAACCACCAGAAAAGATGATAGCTGGAAAAAATGGAGTGATCCAGTTAACCTAGGGGAGAATGTGAATACGGA
>JBCCLI010000257.1:0-9407 GCA_039026975.1 Bacteroidota bacterium
ACTATTTCCCCTTTGGTTTCACATCCCTTATCTGATACAGCTGTAAGGGTGTAAATTCCGGGTTCTCTTACTTCTGCATCTATTTGGGTACTATAAAAGTTATTAGGACCTGTCCAGAACCTTCTAGCTGAATACTCTGTTTTGCCACTAAGCCTTACTGAAGGGGCATTGCAAAGAATGAAGAGCGTGTCTCCCAAGAAAACCATAGGAGTGATACCCTCCGCCACGACCACTTCTGATTGAGTTTCACATCCACTTTCAGATACGGCAGTGAGGGTATATGTACCTGCTACACTTACTTCTGCATTGAGGTCCATATTATAGAATTCGTTAGGTCCTGTCCAAAAACTGCTGGTAGCATATTCTATTTTCCCTTCTAACTGAACGGTATTGGTTTGACAGTTGATAAATAGGGAGTCTGTAAGAGATATTTCCGGTGAGGCGGACGTAATGATGAGCAGTTCATCCTTAGTTTCACATCCATTGTCAGAAACTGCTGTCAATGTGTATACACCTGGCTCACTCACCTCCGCATCTATTCGCTTGCTGTAAAATCCCTTAGGTCCAGTCCAAAATCTTCTGGCAGCATATTCTGTCCGTCCACTTAAGTTGATGGATTCCTTTTGGCAGCCCATGATAAGGGTGTCCTCAATGAATACTAAAGGAGCGGATTCAAAAGCTACTACCAGCGTATCTTTCGTGATACACCCTTTCCCAGATACAGCCGTGAGAACGTACCGTCCCGGGGTAGTTATCTCTGCATCTATTTCTTTGTTGTAAAAGTCATTAGGACCTGTCCAATACCTTCTGGCAGAATGTTCAGTTTTACCCCTTAACCTCATGGATGAGGCATTACATGCCATGAATAAGGTATCTTCAATAAAAACCTGCGGGTTAGGTATCTCATCCACAAATATGGATTTAGCATAGCTACAGCTGCCGTTAGTGGCAGTAAGTACATAGGTACCTGGTTGAGTAATGGTGGGAGTTATTAGCTCAGACGTAAAATTATCCGGTCCTGACCAGCTAACAGAAAGACCCTCTTTCACTTCCGCTTCTATGGTCATTTCCGTTTTATTACAGTGGAATTTTTTAGGTTGGACTATAGAAATCCATTCTTCCTTATCCTCACAGCTTACTCCACTGCCTAATCCGTCTAGTATTTGAAATCTGTATACAAGGGTATTACCGTTCACTCCGGCACCCCGCTCCTCACTATAAGGCGTAACTTTAAGAATATAGGATCCTGCTACTGGCTGCCACCCATTTATTCCTTCATCCCCATCTTCACAAAGAAAGAAAGGTGGTTCACTTTGTATTCCATTTTTATTTACTGCGCCCAAGAGAGCAAAAGAAATAGATTTGACCTCAAACTGGCAGTCCATGGGAACTGCTTTTAAATTGATCTTGTCCGGCAGTAAATCTAGCCTAAACTGGTTTCCATTCTCAAGTAAATGGGTAGCAGAATTAGTTTGGGAATTATAAATAAATACGTTTTGAATGGCTGGTATTTCACACACGAAAGGAAGATCCTCTTCTTCAGGTGCCTCAAAACAATCCAGTACTTTTGCTTCTGCTATGTCTTTACAGCCATTCTCATTTTCTACTATCAAGGTATATATGCCCGCCTTACTTACCACTATTTGTGGTGCAGAGGAAGTGAAACCATCAGGACCAAACCAGTTAATATTAGAGGAGGTAGAACTGCTGGCATCTAGCGCGGTAGTACCCGCCTCGCATGAGAGTTCCAAAGTGCCAGTGATCCTGGCAGAAACTTCTACTTCACCACAGGGTGGTAGTGGTTCCACCCTGAAATCTAGGGTAATGCCTTCTCCCTGAATCCCTTCTGCGTGGAATTGACTGTAAGGAGTGACAGTTAGTGTATAGTTTCCTTCCTCAAAGATATAGGCAGCATAATCCCCTTGGTTATCACCTGCTATGGAGTAGGGGGCAAGATTTTCTATCCTACTGAGCGTCTGTTCTCCTGACAGATTAAAGGAAATACTATTAATAAGTGTTCCGCAGTCTCCTTTTTCAGCTCTAATAGCTAATGCGGGAGGTAGCTGGTACAACTTCAGAATATCTCCATCCGAAATAATTCCAATATCTTGGTTGGATTCAGCATCCACCAAGTATATAGCACCTATGCTGCCTTTTTCGCAGTTTTCAGAGTGGGTAGAGGTATTAGCTGAGTAGCTTGAAAGGATAGTACATATGAGCCATAAAAATAGACAAATCAGTATTTTAACGTGACTTAGGCCTTTAGACAGATGAGCATATGGGAGTTGATAGGTATTATTTTTTGTATCCTTATCTGGATACAATCCTGAATTGAGCAAGTTCATTACAAGAGTAAGTTTGTTTACAAATTTGCGACTGGGGACATGTGTGGGAAGGGATTGTGTTTACGGGCTGGTGATGAAGGTGGATGGTGGGGATGTTTGCCTTCTTTCAAATGTTCTCTTTTAAAATGAGAATAGCATACCAGAAAGGGACAAGCTCAAACAGGGTATTTTATACGTAAAATAGGATTTTCTTACCCATAAACTATAAAATTGAGGCTTTTTGCATCTAAGGGTAGGGATAATGCTTAATAGTTAGTGGACTTTCTTACATGGGTTAGTACCTCACACAATAAATTGATGGGTGGAAAGAGGAAGTAATAGGAAGAGAAAAAGTTACTCCCAATCCTTCAAGGCCTGTTTGGCTAGCACAAGTTTGCTACCAATGTTCCACCCAAGATCTATAATATTCTGCATGTATGTACGTGCCTTTCCAGGCTGGCTAACTCGGTAGTACATGCCTAACTCATACCATGCTTCTATGGTGTACCAGAAAGGACGGTAGTTTTCTGCATCTACTATAGCTTGAAAATAGGGGAGGGCCTTTTCCGGGTTATTCTGACCCTTATAGAAAAAGGCCATATAGATATTTGAATAAGGATTATCTGCTTGTTTGTCAATTAAGTATTTCCCTAACGCCAAGAAGTAGCTGACTAGTTGAGGATCATCTTCCTGCTCGCAAAGCACACTTAATAAATGAAGGGTGCTGATAGTTCCATATTTCTTGATATCCGGAAAATGTTTCAATAAAGCTAAGGTAAGGGCTTTGCTCTTTTCACCTTCTTCTGGAAATCCCTGCCCTAGAAAGCTGGCGGCTAAGGCATTAGCTAGTAGAATCTGTCGATCAAACGGTTTGTCTGAGGCAGAAGGAGGTGATTCTTCCAAGTAGTCAGAAGTAATCAGGGTAGGTAGGGACCAATCATCCTGGGAGTAAACGAAGTGTTTCAGGAAGGCCAAAGCAAAAAGAGAATACCTGATATCTCCATTAATGAGCCTAGCTGGATCACTCATGAGATTGTTATTAGCTAATAGTATGAGGCTAGTCCCGTCTTCTGGTATACTTAGGAGGAGACTAGAGAAACAGTCTTCCTGCCCATACCCCCAAACCAGTTTTTTCCCTTCCCAATTCTGGCTAAAGATGCCTAAGCCATAGGGGAGAGGGTCTCCATCCGGATTCTGATAGGCTGTCATTTGTCTTTGCCTGCTGGTAGCTGCCAGTAGCTTTCCCTCATCTAAGCCTTGCAGAAAGGTAGCCAGATCTCTGGGAGTGGAACTGAGACCAGATGCTGCACTAAGTCCAGTATCAAAATGTCCTTTTTCCGTTTTTCCATAAAAGTAATAGGGGCTAGCAAGGGAGGATCCCAGGGAGTCTATGATCTGCTGATTGACTAATGGAAGGGTATGAGATAGGCCTAGAGGGGTAATGATTCTTTCTTGGAGAATCTCTTCATAAGGCTTACCACTTACTTTTTCCAGCACACTACTAATTAGCGAATACCTACTGCTATAGTTAAAAGTGGTACCTGGAACTCCTTCTGAGGTATGAGATAATAGATGCTGAAGGGTAACGGATGAAGGAAGCTTGCTTTCAGGAAGCCATGTCTGGATAGAAGTACCCAGGTCCAGGATTCCTTCATCTGCCATTTGAAGACAAAGGGTAGAGGCAAAGGTCTTTGACAGGGACATAATGGGGAATACAGTCTGGGCATCCACAGGACGGTTAGTTTCCAGATCAGCAAATCCCATATAATTCTCATAGATGATCTTATCACCCTTTTGGACCAACACAGCCAACCCTGGAATATGAAAGTATGCTTGTAAGGATTGGAGTTCTATTTCGAAAAATCCGCTTTTGTCATAAGAAGGAGACTGTGCTACCCCTGCAAATAGTGGGAATAGGAAGTATAGGAAAAAGAAGGGTTTCATATCTATAAAGACAGTGAAGCTAATGCATAGACGCTTGACTTCATTAGAAAGGCAACATGAAATACTGGTAAATGATACCTGCAATTACGTATTCTCCATGGTCATTGATTTTTCCCTTTCTGAACATCTCTTCCTGACGGAGTTTATGCTCTTCTACGTACTTATTCCAGTTAGGAGGGATATCAATAAACCCTAAACCGCGCTTTTTACAGAATTTCATGACTTTCTTTCTGGACTTGCTACTCAGGTCAGCAATAGAGGGATCTTCAGGTAGATATAAGATTAGCTGTTCATGAGCTTTTATCTTAGGCCATCTTTTAAGCCACTTTTTCTCTTTCTGATAATTTTGGATCTGAACTATGTCTAAGGTTATGAGTGGCAATGCCATTTCCTCATCATCAGGGTCTGCAAAAATGGGGTTAAAATTAAATCGGGGAAATTCATCTATAATGAGTCCCCTTACCCTGTACCTGATGATATTAAAGCTAGTTTCACTTCCTTTAAAGAGAATATTCAAATTGGTAGATTTTACTCCAGATTTCTCTATCAAGTTGTATGTCTTAGGTAAGGCTTCCATGTGAAAATCCGGTATAGGAAGAATGGAAACGGGATAATGAGTCTGAGCTGGGGAAAAGGAAGGGTACATCATCAGGATGAATAGCCACCCAATCCAATATTTTTGAGGCTTATGCATAGATAAATCAATCAATTTTTCTGCAATTTCTCTAACTTCCTCATTAAAAGAAAATACATGTCTACTACGAGTGAAATCGCAAAGATGATAGACCATTCTTTGCTACATCCCACCTTAACTGATGCAGCCCTAAAAGCAGGCTGTGAGCTAGCTGATAAATATCAGGTAGCCTCTGTATGTGTGAAACCCTATGCTGTGCCTGATGCGGTTACCTGGCTGCTGGATTCAGAGGTAGCGGTAGGAACCGTAGTAGGGTTTCCTGCCGGAAATTCAAGTATAGACATTAAGGTGAAAGAAACTGAACAAGCCTTGCAGGAAGGGGCTACCGAGATAGATATGGTAGTCAATCTTGGGAAAGTATTAAGCGGTCAGTGGAATTATGTAAAAGATGAGATGTTTTCCATTCTAGAACCAGTGAGAAAGTATAAGGCGCTTCTGAAAGTGATCTTTGAGAATGATTACCTACCTGAGGATGACCTTAAAATCCGGCTATGTGAAATCTGTAATGAGCTGAAGGTAGACTTTGCGAAAACCTCTACCGGTTTTGGGTTTGTGAAGGGAGAGGATGGGAAGTATGGATATAAGGGAGCTACTGATCATGACTTAGCCCTGATGCGGAAGCATTGTATTCCTGAGATACAGATTAAGGCAGCAGGGGGAGTGCGTACCCTGGAAGCGGCCTTACGAGTAAAAGCCTTAGGGGTAACCCGTATAGGGGCCTCTGCTACTGCTACTATTTTGGACGGTGCTATTCAGGAACTAGGACCCTACGATAACTACTAACCACTCGCATATGCAATTAGGATTTGTAAGTGCTATCCTGTCGGAACTCTCCCTGGAGGAAGTCCTGAAGTCAGCAGCTGATATAGGCTATGACTGTGTAGAGGTCATGTGCTGGCCGGTAGGCAAGGCAGAAAGAAGGTATGCCGGCGTAACCCATATAGATGTCAACAGCCTGAATACAACTAAGATAAAAGAGATACATGCGCTCGTGGATAAAACGGGAGTAGCCATTAGCGGCCTAGGCTATTACCCTAATCCCCTTACCCCTGTGCAAGAAGAAGCTGAAGTAGCAATAGCCCATATTAAAAAAGTCATCAAAGCTGCTGCAGAGCTGGAGATTTTTAGGATGAATACCTTCATAGGGAGAGACTGGAAAAAGTCAGTAGATGAGAATTGGCCAGCCTTTATGCGCGTGTGGCCTGACATTATTTCTTATGCTGAAAGTCTGAAAGTCAAAGTGGGCATAGAGAACTGCCCCATGTCCTTTACCGCTGATGAATGGCCGGGAGGGAAAAATCTGGCCCATAGTCCTGCCGTTTGGAAGAGGATGTTTGAAGCCATAGACAGTGACTACTTCTGTTTAAATTACGATCCTTCCCATCTAGTATGGCAGCACATGGATTACCTGAAAGCCATCAGAGATTTCTCCCATAAATTCTCACATGCACATGCCAAGGATGTACGCCTGGATCAGCATAAATTAGATGAGGTGGGCATTATGGCTTTTCCCTTAGCATACCATAGTCCCAAGCTCCCGGGACTAGGAGAAGTAGACTGGGGAAAATTCTTCTCTGTGTTGACTGATAGTGGGTATGATGGGCCCGTATGTGTGGAAGTTGAGGATAGAGCCTATGAAGGAAGTTTGGAGAATAGAATAGCTTCTTTAGCCCAAAGTGAGACTTACCTAAGACAGTTCGTCCCGAAAAGAAGGTAGATTACCGAAAAGCCCCTTATTCAGTTTCATTCTATGTAAGAATGTAATTATTATATCGGTAAAGTTATCTTTCCAAACGTACAATTCACGCTATGGCTACTTACACGATTAACGTAAATGGAAATGAAAAGCAGGTGGAGGTACAGCCTGATACGCCCCTGTTATGGGTATTGCGGGACAGCCTGAACATGGTGGGAACCAAGTTCGGTTGTGGGATAGGCCAATGTGGTGCCTGTACTGTGCATCTGAATGGAGCCGCTATTCGTTCTTGCTCCATATCCATAGAGGCAGTACAGGGACAAGAGATCACCACCATTGAGGGGCTTTCAGAAGATGGTACTCATCCCGTACAAGAAGCCTGGGTAGAGGTGGACGTAGCCCAGTGTGGATACTGTCAGGCAGGCCAAATCATGACTGCTTCAGCCCTTCTCAAGAATAATCCCAAACCCACTGATAAGGAAATTGAGCAGGCTATGACAGGTAATATTTGCCGTTGTGGTACCTACACCAGAATTAAGCAGGCAGTGAAGCTAGCTTCCGATAATATGTAAGCCTATCCTTTTCTCCAACTCGTTTTCCTAATCACTAAGAAGAATGAAAGCAACGATAAAAGTTAACCGTAGATCCTTCATTAAGGTATCTGCAGCAGCAGGAGGAGGAATGGTGCTAGGCTTCAACTGGCTTACCTCCTGTACTACCACGCCCGTCCCCTCGGCTCCCAAGGAATGGTTTGACGTAAACGCCTTCCTACGGATAGCTGATAATGGTATGGTTACCATCATGTCCCCTAATCCGGAGATAGGCCAGGGAGTGAAGACCTCCATGCCCATGATAGTGGCAGAAGAACTGGACATAGCCTGGAAAGATGTGATCGTAGAGCAGGCAGCACTCAACACAGAAAAATATACCCGCCAGTTAGCAGGCGGAAGTCAATCTATCAGACAGGGATGGGAAAGCCTGAGAATGGCAGGCGCTACTGCCAGAAGGATGCTGGTAGAGGCCGCCGCTAAGCAGTGGGAAGTTCCCGCATCAGAATGTAGGACAGATGCCGGAAAAGTCTTCCACGAGGATAGTGGGAAATCCATGGGTTATGGAGAAATAGCCCCTTTGGCTGCCGGGATGGAAGTGCCGGAAGAAATAGAACTAAAGAGTGTTAAAGACTTCAAAATTATAGGAGCTGACATCAAGAACGTAGATGGCCCAAAGATTGTGACGGGTCAACCGATGTACGGCATGGATATTCAGAAGGAAGGTATGCTGATCGCCATGGCAGAGCATCCCCCTGCCTTTGGGATGAAGCTCAAGTCTCTGGATGCTACTGATGCCAAGGCCATGCCAGGCATTAAGGATGTGATCATCGTCAAAACTATGGAAGGAGTAGAGGAGGAGCAGTGGTCAGACGTTAGCGCCTTTAGAGAATTGGTAGTGGTGCTGGGAGATCATACCTGGAATGTCATGAAAGCCAAAAAGGCCCTCAACATAGAATGGGAGGCTGATGCCAAGCTGGAAAGCACAGAGGACCACGAGAGAGATATGCTGCAACTCCTCAGTAAGCCTACCAAGCCTCTGCGAAAAGATGGAAACCCAGAAGCTACTTTTGCTAATGCAGCTAAGATTGTAGAAAGGACCTATGAGGCACCTTTCCTCCCTCATAATACCATGGAGCCTATGAATTTCTATGCGGATGTAACCGCAGAAAGAGCTATCCTGGAAGGACCTATCCAAACGCCTGAGCCAGCACGTAAGACACTTGCTGCCATGCTGGGAATGGAAGAGAGCCAGATAGATATCATGATGACTCGTATGGGAGGAGGATTTGGCCGCAGGCTGTATGGCCACTTTGTGATGGAGGCGGCCATGATTTCTAAGCAGGCCGCTAGTCCTATCAAACTGGTGTATACCCGAGAGGATGACATGAGCCAGGGTACCTACCGTCCAAGCTATAAGTCTACGTATAGAGCTGCCATAGATGCTGATAATAAGCTAATTGGCTACACGGTTCGTGGGGTAGGGATACATGGATCTGCTGTTCAGTGGTTTGCCAATCGCTTCCCGGCAGGTACTGTAGATAATTACCAGATAGAAAGCCATGCCATAGACTCCAATATTTCTACAGGTGCCTGGCGAGCGCCCCATTCCAACTTTACCGCTTCTGCCGAACAATCATTCCTTGATGAAGTCGCAGAAGCCATGGGGAAGGATCCTATTGAGTTGCGGCTAGAACTGTTTGAGCGCGCCATCAATGATCCCATAGAAGGAGAAATGGATTATGATCCTGCCAGATATGCAGGTGTACTAAAATTGGTACGTGAGAAAGCCAAATGGGAGGAGAAACAGGAAGGCGTATACCGCGGCGTTTCTGCCTATTACTGCCATAACTCCTACGTAGCCCAGATAGTGGATGTGGTCATGGACAATAAAAAGCCTGTTATCAAGAAGGTTTGGTGTGCGGTAGACTGCGGGATAGTGGTGAACCCCCTAGGTGCCATGAACCAGATAGAGGGAGGTATCATTGACGGAATAGGGCATATGATGTATAGCTCCCTGGCATTCAAAGATGGTGTTCCCCTATCTAAGAACTTTGATACCTACAAGCTGATTCGTATGAATCAGGTTCCAGAAATAGAAACCTTCTTTGTAGAGAGTGAGGTAAGTCCTACCGGTTTAGGTGAGCCTACCCTGCCCCCTATAGGTGCTGCGGTAGCTAACGCCATCTACAAGGCTACGG
>JBCCLI010000258.1:0-9356 GCA_039026975.1 Bacteroidota bacterium
AGACCAGTTTCTGGATTATCTGGGGAGGGTACTGAAGGAAGATAAGATGAGAGGCTAGAAGTTATTATCACCCTTTTGAGGGAAATTAGCTTTAAATATAAATCACCATAAGGTTCTTTATTTTTATCTTATCTAAATTGACTACGGACGTAGATACAGTTATGAGTTCAAAGGAAATTGCCAACTTATTTGAAAACTTACCTAAGAATCTTCAACAATAGGTTGAGGTGTTCCTGCTTCAGTTAGCTACCAATGACGTAGTCTCTCCAGAAATTAATTTTACCTCAAATATTTCTGATTTTGACCAGCCCTTGATAGCAGAAGATTATGCTACAAATGTAAATGAGCTAGCAGACTTCAAAGAAAGCTTTGAAGGGGAAGAAGATGCAGATGCACGCTGCGGGTTATTAACTTCCTGATTCGTATGGATTACCTCTGGGGTACAAACATCCTCATTCATTACCTGAGAAATTCTTCTTTATACCTATCCTTAAACAGCCAATATAAATTTGAAACTCCTGAAAATCGAGTTCTTATTTCAGTCGTTTCCCTAGGAGAAATCTATTCTCTTGCTATTCAACTTAATTGGGGATAAGCTAGGCAACAGAAACTTAATCAAGCATTAGATAAAGTAAAGTCCGTACCTATCTCTCTTCGAGAAATCATAAGAGCATATGCGAGTATTGATGCATTTAGTCAGGGTAAACATGCCATGTATCCTTTACCTGAGAAAATGAGTGCGAGAAATATGGGGAAGAATGATCTTTGGCTAGCAGCTACCGCGAATGTATTAGGTGCACCACTTGTATCTACAGATCATGATTTTGATCATTTAAAGGAAACCTTTATTGACTTAATGGTACCTACCTGAATGGTCAAGTCTTGGCCCTTACTTCCTACTCTTATCATTTGGATCAGTCTGAATCCAGGGAAGAAACTTAGTTACTATGTTAGCAATATTTTACAGGTAAGCCTGCCTATACAGAGGTGAGTTAGTGAATGTAACTAAAATGTCTATCTCGTTCGTTCCAAAGTAAGGAACTCCCTATGCTTTCTCTCCTAACATTGAATCTTGAATCAGATGCTAAGGATTATTATTCTCCTGGGATTATCCCTCCCCTTAGCCTTGCTCTCCCAAGAATCCTCAAAACCTAATATTATCCTCATCATGGCTGATGACCTGGGGGCAGAAACCCTAGGCAGCTATGGAGGAGAAAGCTACCAAACCCCCCACCTGGATCAATTGGCTGCTGAAGGGATGAGATTTACGCATGCCTACGCTACCCCCTTATGTACGCCTTCGCGGGTGCAGATCATGACGGGTAAGTATAACTTCCGGAATTATAAAGGCTTTGGTATCCTGGATACAGGAGAAAAGACCTTTGCCCATTATCTGAAGGAAGAGGATTACCAGACCTGTGTTATAGGAAAGTGGCAGCTATATGGAAATGAGAGGCAGTATGAGCTGGCAGGGCAGCATGGAAGCCTACCTGAGGAAGCTGGCTTTGATGACTGGTGCCTATGGCAGGTGAAAGAACGTGGGTTTAGGTATAAAAGCCCTACACTTAGCAGTAAGAAATCGGGAACACGCACCTATGAGGGAGCGTACGGCCCTGACCTGTTTGTGGACTATGCTAAAGAATTCATGGAGAATAATCAGGATAAACCGTTCTTCCTTTACTACCCTATGTGCATCACGCATGATCCCTTTCTCCCTACACCTGGAGAGGAATCTTTTGATGCTTATGATCCAGAAGAAAGGAGAAATGATACTACCCACTTTGGTGCCATGGTATCCTACATGGATGTGCTGGTTGGGAGAATTCGGAAGCAGGTGGAAGAACTAGGACTGGCAGAAAATACCCTCATTCTCTTTACCGGAGACAATGGAACTGACAGAAAAGTGATTTCTAGCTGGAAAGGCAAAAGAATTCAGGGGCATAAGGGCTATACTACAGAGGCAGGTACCCATGTTCCCCTCATAGCCTACTGGCCGGGAAAAATAGCAACAGCAGCTCTTAACACTAACCTGATAGACTTTACGGACTTCCTCCCTACACTGATGGAAGCTGCACAGACTGAAAATGCGGTAGAAGGAGATGGCCTAAGTTTCTACCCGCAACTTATGGCGCAAGAAGATAGTGTGAGAAAGTGGATCTATTGTTCCTACTCACCTAATTGGGGGAAGTTCCAACCTACTACTTATGCCCAAACCCATCACTTCAAGTTGTATGCTGATGGTAGGTTCTTTCACTTGCCAGATGATCCAGCGGAAAAATTCCCTCTGCAACCCAATAAGCTGGGAGCCGCAGGCTTAGAGAGCTATATGCTGCTGCAAGCTGTGCTGGGAAGGTATAAGGGTATGATCACTCAAACTGACTGAAAAACTCCCAGAGTAATTCAGCTGCACTAAAGCCGGCATTATTATTAGTCTGAGGCCATTCATGCCCAAAGTTCTTGATCTTATAGTACCAGACTTCGTGATCATTTACGCCATCCTGGTAATGGATTCCCGTAGCATTAGGACCAATCAAGGAAGTATCTGAGGTTTGAGTCTGGTTAAAGTTCGCCCAATAGTTCATAATGCTATCCATATGTGGCGCCCCTCCCCATCCGCCGAAGGTGCTCATACTACCATTTATAGGGACTACATTATCATTGATACCTGAGATTTGAAGAATGGGGGTGGGCTGAGTAGTAGAGTCTCTATTTCTCCATGTATATCCACTCATGGTGCCTGTAACAGAACCTATAGCACGGAAGATGCCTGGCCTTTCACAAGCCATAGTATAACTCATAAACCCTCCATTAGAAAAACCACAGCTGAAGGTTCTATTAGGATCTAGATCCTGTGTCTGCTGTAAATGTTCTGCCAAAGCGGTCAGGAAGCCTATATCATCTGTTTGGCTGATGGTAAGACGTGAATTCCAGTGAGGGGTTCCCCCTGTGTCATTACTGCCTTGGGGGTAGCATACCGCAAATCCGTGGGTTTGCGCTACTGTATTTAGCCCTACCCAGGGTATATATTCCACAGCTCTTCCCTGATACCCATGAAGCATAAACACGAGTGGTGCATTCGGAGGTAGGTCAGTAGGGGTAAATAAGGTATACTGCCTCCCTAAGCCATTATAATTAAAGGTTTGGGTAACTTGAGTTGGGGTAGGGGTACTGGGAGTTGATGGCGTGAGTTGGGGGGGATCATCTTCTCTATTGCAAGAAAATAGAAGGGCGGAGAGGGTAAGCAGAAAGAGGAGCTTATGAACCCTTTGGATGGAAGTCGAATAGTAAAATGGCATATGGTATCCTGTCTAATGAGAAAGATACACATTTAGGTCATATTATTTGACCAAAAAAATCGCCACCCCGTGGAGAGGTGGCGAAGACATACAGAATTGAATCAGCCTAATAAGGTAGCTATGCTACCCCTTCACGCTTAGAGGCATGAGTATTGAAAGATTCTCGCAAAAAAATTGACTCTTTTCGCTCGAATGACTTGTCTCTGACTAAATGATCGATGAACAAATATATAAAAATTGAATGAATATTCAATTAAATTATAAAAAATAATTTGCCTTTTTCTTACTTGACACTTGTAACATAAAAAAAGGCCCCGGTGAAAGGGACCTTCATTAATAAGTAGGATTGGTTTAGCTATGATTAATTTCCTGGGCCAGAGGAGCTCCCCACGCGGCTTGACTCATCTTGTAGACCTGTTTTTCTTTTACGTGAGGATTTTACCTTATCATTTCCAAAGTTGTAGGTAAGGTTTACTTTAAGCTGTTTACTTTCCCATCCCCCTTCAGCTATGAAGAACAGCCCCCCAAAGTCCTGTACCCCTCTCCATCTCATACTATAGAAAAGATCACTCAGGGAAACCTTAATAGTAGCTTTATCTTTCAGGATTCTTGCTTGGGCACCCACATTCACACCCCAGAAATCTTCTGTCAGATAATTGGCGCCCCAGATAGAGGGAGAATTATAGAAGCCAGATACCTCCAGGGAAATCTTTTTAGGAAGATTGATGGTATGCTGCTGGAAAATATTGAAGGTAGTTCTCTCTATATTCACATCTTTTCCTTCTTCCCCTGGTAGGTTAAAGTCTCCTGTGTTGGTGGTTCTACTCACATTCATATTAGTGTACATATTCCACCACTTAGTAAGCTGTATGGGAGCACTTATGTTGGCACTGATCACTTCCCTTGAGGCTAGGTTTTCCAAGGTAATAAAGCTGCCATTCACGCCCAGGGTATCTGTTATATCTGTGAAAAAGTCTGTAGTCATACTGTAGGAGACAGAGGCTGTGTACCTGTAGTTGTAGGTATAGGTAAACTGAACGCTATTAGTATACTGAGGCAGAAGAAAGGGATTCCCTCTCTGGAAAGTCAATTGATCCAGCTGGTAGACAAATGGATTGAGGTTCTGGTAACGGGGTCTGTCTATTCTCCTGCTGTAGTTAATTCTATAACTGTGTTTCTGTTTAGGACTCCAGGTAATACCTGCTGTGGGGAACAGATTGAAGTAATCTCTTTCTACTGTATCTAACTCAGACTGCTGGGTACTAAGAAGGGTACCCGTAGTATGGGTATGTTCTCCCCGTAAGCCTGCTTCTATAGTCCATTTATCTAGTTTACGCTGATATGTAACATAGGCAGCATTGATATTTTCTTCATAGAGAAAACGGTTACTGCTTTCAGTATTGAGAATGTTTTCTCCCCCTATCACATCTGAGAACTGAAAGTCATTATCCGTTTCTATATAGGCGACCTTTACTCCTGCAGAAAGCTTTCCATCTAGGAAATTACGCTCATGGTCTACTTTTACTGTATAGATATCTATGTCTCTAGGTGCTACTGTTGAAAAAATATTGATTTCAGTAGTATCCAGACGGTCCGGTGTGAGGAAGTAATTAGGTTGGAAGGTAGTATTGTCCAGTCTGTATAGCCCGTAATCTAGATCTACATTCCAGGTAGTTCCCTCTTTATTACGGAAGGCATAGTTGATATTAAAGTTATAATTTGTTCTATCAGACTCAGATTGGCTTAACGCGTCCAAGTTGGAGAGAGAGACTCCGGTAGACTCAATGCTAATAGGGGTTTGGCTAAAAGAATTACCTAGGGAATTAGCTATAAATCCATTGAAGAGAACGCCTAAAGTATGCTTTTCATTTAGGAAGAAATCCACTCCTGCCTTTACATTATGGTTTTCAAATTCATTATATCTATCTGATTCCTGTGCAAATTCCAGTTCATTTTGTCTTCTGGTAAAGTTAGTAAAGCTGTAGGTTCTTCCCGTCCCGCCGCTGTAATTACCGAAGATATTCATCTTTTTACTGCGATTATTCAGGTTAAGAGAGCCATTATACTTTGGATACCTTCCTATGGCATAGCCTAAAGAGAAGCTTCCATTAGTTCCCATATTCTGATCTTTTTTCAGACGGATATTAATGATCCCTGCGTTCCCTTCAGCGTCATACTTAGCAGATGGGTTAGTAATGATCTCTATGGACTCTATCTGATCAGACTGCATACCCTTTAACATGGCGGCTAAATCAGCCACAGTTAGGGGAGAAGGCTTCCCATCTATGTAAATTCTTACCCCACTTTTACCCATAAGTATCACATTATCACTATTGTCTATGATGACACCGGGTGCTTTTCTCAAAAGTTCAAAGGCGGTTTCTCCTATGCTATTAGCATTTCCTGCAACATTAAAAATAGTCATATCCGGCTTAACCTCTATCATAGGTTTACGCGCCACTATATTAACTTCATCAAGATCACCTGTGGGTTCTGACATGATGATGTCATTCAGCACGTATTTTTGGTTTTCCGTTAGGGTAATGACCTCACTGGTGTAAGTGGCTAGTCCTACAAACTGTGTCTTCAAGAAGTAGGAACCCTCTGTCAAGGGACCTACAAAAAACTTCCCTTTTTCAGTAGTGTAAGCTGCTTTGGCTACAGTAGAGTCAGCGGCATAGTGAAGAAGGACAGTGGCAAAGGCTACAGGCTGCTCGTCTACAGTTAGTACCTTGCCTTCAATTCTTGCGCCTTCCTGTGCATGTGTGTGAATCAGCGTTGTGATAATCACCCATAGTAAAACAATTCTCTTCATGTCGGTCAATTATAAGTTCTGAAGTAGGTTAAACGATTAAGGCAAAACTATTGGGTTGATACGCTATATTCATAGGTTTGTAGATGAACCGCAAATAGATTCGACCAACCCCATCCTTTTATCTTCGTCGAACTATGTTGCAGTTCATCGACAGGAAATTATGTTTTACCAAAGGGGAGTGTACTTTTGATGTAAAGAAGTTATTATGAAAGGTGTCTCTTTTTCAGAAAACAGGACGTTTAAGCTAGAGCTACTCAGTGTAGGAGCCTTGTATCTATTCTTTTGGCTGGCTTATGCCTGGGCACTAACCTTTACTACAGGGTGGGAGGACTACAAGTTTGTAAGTAGAGCAGCCCTAGATTATCTACTGAAGGGAATTCTCACTATACCAGTATGGTGGATCGTCTTTGTGAAGATGAGGGGAATGAAGCCCTGGAAAAGATATGCCATACACTTGGTTCTGTGTCCGCTATGGGTATTTCTATGGATAAACGCTTATTATACAGTATGTGATGCTATAGGATTTGGGCATCTGGGGGGAAGTGGCATAGGATGGGATATTTATATTCCCCTTCTATTTTATGTGATTCAGTTTGGGGTATTTCACCTCTATGATGAAACTAAGCAGCTAGCCCAACAGGAAAAAAGGAGCCTTGAGTTACGGGAGCTGGCCCTGAGAAATGAACTGACGGCCCTTAAGGCACAGCTGAACCCTCACTTTCTCTATAATGTGTTTAATACTATTAATGCCTCTATATCTCCTGGAGATGAGTATACCCGAGAACTGATAGCTACCCTGGCAGATTTATTCCGTTTCCAGCTTCAGGCCTCTAAGAAGGATACTGTTTCCCTAAGGAATGAAATCCAATTCATTAAAGGCTATTTAGAGTTAGAGAAAGCTCGCTTTCAGGAACGTCTACACATAGACTGGCAGGTAGATACGTCTTTACTAGATGAACAGGTACCTCCTATGATTATGCAACCCATAGTGGAGAATGCCATTAAGCACGGGATCTCCCCCTTGATTGAGGGAGGCACTATCTCTATTAGCATACAGCCGGAGAATGACCATATTTCTTTTGAAATAGCTGATGATGGAGTAGGATTCCATACGCCTTCCAGCCATAAGGGAAATGGGGTGGGGCTCACTAACACTCAGAAAATGCTGCAGCATATGTATGGTACCTATTTGGATATCAAAAGCAGTAATAAGGAAGGGACCACCGTTTCCTTTAAGCTTCCCTTATCAGCTGAATATAAGCTCCTAGCTGTATGAAAAAAGTGATCATTATAGATGATGAAGCACCAGCCAGGGAACTTATTAAAGAATACCTTAATGGAAATGATGAATGGGTCATTATGGGAGAATGTAATAATGGGGTAGATGGCCTTAAGCTTATCCGAGAATTCAAGCCTGACTTAGTATTTCTGGATATTCAAATGCCGGGGATGACAGGTTTTCAGGTGCTGGATCGGTTGGAGGAAGTTCCCCAAATCATTTTCAGTACGGCTTATGATCAGTATGCCCTGGAAGCCTTTGAGGTAAATGCTACGGACTACTTGCTGAAGCCCTATACTCGGCAGCGGTTTAAGAAAGCGCTGGAGAAGGTGCAGATAAACCAGGACAGCTATATGGAACAGCTTCGTAAGCTGGCAGAAAGCTTACAGCCTGAAACGCCCAAGAGTTTTACGCCTAAGCTATTTGTACAAACCGGTAACAAGTTAAAAGCCATTAACACTAAGGACATCATTTGGCTGGAGGCTGATAAGGATTATACCTGGTTAGTGACGGCAGAGAAAAGATATCTCTCCTCTTACGGGCTGGGACAGTTAGAGGAGAAACTGGACCCAGATACATTTCTCCGTGTCCACCGGTCATCCGTTATCAACATTAATTTTATTCAGGAAATAGAGAAGCACCCTTCCAGCTATGACCTACTCATGAAAAATGGGGATAGTGTACGTGTCAGTAGATCCTACATAGAAGCTATCCGTAAAAGAATTCTCTAGTAAGCAGAACAAACAATCTTACCCTTGAGGGGTCATATCTAAAGTGCTTACTTTGTAGGAAATAAATCATATGGATGTCTCAGATATCGTTCAACCAGGAATTAGAATAGGAGGAGTTCTCATGATGGAGCCCATGACAGTGCTGACCAACCTCATGATAGCAGCTGTCTGTTTTTACGCCCTCTGGCGTGTTAACCAAACGGGGAAGAAAGACATTATCACCCGCTTCATGAAGGGATTCTTTTTCTCTATGGGCATAGCTACTATTTGTGGGGCCTTCATAGGACACGGGTTTCTATACATTTTAGGAGAGAAGTGGAAGTTGATAGGCTGGTATACCAGTATGATTTCCGTAGCACTAGTAGAGAGAGCGTCTATTTCTCACGCCAAGAAGTTGATTTCTCCAGGACTAGGAAGATTCTTCCTCGTTTTGAATGTGGTAGAACTCATTACTTTAATGGTGCTCACTACCGTTACCCTCCATTTTAAATTTGTCGAATTTCACTCTGCTTACGGCTTCTTAGTAGTCGTATTTTCCTTCCATTTATACACCTACCTGAAAACCAAAGATGAAGGGAGTAAGTATATGCTCTACACTAATGCAGTCTTACTGGTAGCAGTATACATTTTTAATAAGCCTGTCATTTTAGATGTTTTCTTTAACCACAGAGACCTCGCACATTTATTCATGGCTTGGGGGATCTACCTCATTATGAAAGGAACCCTTAAACTGGGTACTTATCCAGATTCAATAGAGCAGGAAAAAACAAGTGCTGCCCTTAAATAGCATGGGGATTTTCTTTAATAGAAAGAGAAACGTGAAGATGATCTGCGGTCCCAGTATGCCTTAAGGTATTAAATCCCAGAGCCTTAAAGTAGTATGCTATAAGCTGGTTTCTGAGCTCAGCCCTACCTTTGGTTCTCAAGTCCATAGCATGTACGTAACCCGTAGACTGCTCATAGTGAAGAGATTTACTTTTACTGGGAAGTCCCATTTTTCGGTAATCTTCAGGTGCCCTGGAAAGGTCTGTAATCAGCATATCCTTATCTAATAAGACAAAAGTCCCTACGGCCATTCTCATCAGGGGATGAAGTGAGAGATACTCCTGCTTGACTGCTTCTGTTTTGGTATTTTGACCAGATAGATAGAATAGGGTATAGCCCGTGTACAGCACCACTAGTAGCAGTACCAACATCATTTTTCCTTTGATACTCCTGCGGCTCATTTTATTAGG
>JBCCLI010000259.1:0-9330 GCA_039026975.1 Bacteroidota bacterium
ATAAAAATATAATAAAAATACAAAATATATTTTTTGTGTTTAATATAAAAAATGTTAATTTTGGTTTAAGGAAATAAAATATCGAACTCAACCATTAATAACTTAAACCATGAAAAACTTGACTCAAGCTTTTATCGCCTTATTTGTTATGACATTTACTTTATTTACTAGCACTGTGAGCGCGCAGCACGGAAGACAGGATGATGGATGGTCTGAATATGAGGATGGTAACTGGGTAGACGCTCTGCCTGAGGACTTTAGGAATGCTAACAGGCCTGTACTTTCAGCTACCAATCCTAATGTAAATGGAGTTTTGAAGGTATGGTATAATCAAGTGCAGCAGGTATCAGACCTAGTACTCACTGATGTGAACGGGCGTTTATATCACAGTGAGAAAATAGGAACAGATAATAGAATTTTTGGAGAAAGAACACTAGATGTTTCCAATCTGTCCAGAGGAATTTATATAGTATACCTGAGAAGTGGAGAAACTACTTCCTACAGAAAGGTCTATATTCAATAAACGGTCAGTTAGGAAAACTTAGCGAAACATCATTTTTATGGCAGGCCATAACTGGTCTGCCATTCCTATGTTAAGCCCTTAATTTTGTCAGCTTGTAGATAAAACCAGAATTGAATAGCCTAGTATTTATAAGTTGATAAAAGACATATCTCCTCCTAATTAATCTCATTACCTCCTTACAGGCTCTTTCTTAGCTTAAATGGTGATTGATAAAGACTTCAAACATAGTCTTGGTCTTCTACCCATTAAGCTAAGTATTATGAATACAGTGATTTTGGTTCCAACTGATTTTTCAGAATTAGCCAGGAAAGGAATATTGTATGCCTGTGAGTTAGCTAGCGCCTTACAAGCGGATATAAAGCTGCTATACGTGTATCCTTATCCTGCTATTCCTGCGGAAGTTCCTAGCGACTTTTTCCACTCCAGTAGTCAGCAGCTAAGGGAAGCAGCTGATACCAAGATTCATGCCCTTATGGAGGAACTCTCAGCTCTATATCCAGATGTACAGTTTCATAAGCTAGTAGATCAGGGCCCAGTAGTGGCTAATATTTCTCAGTATGCAGAAACAGAAAAGGCTTCTTTGATAGTAATGGCTACTGCTGGAGCTGAAGGGATTAAAAAATGGTTTGTAGGTTCATTTGCAGCAGGGGTAGTGGATACTTCTGAGGTCCCGGTGCTGGTGATTCCTGATGATTTTGAATTTCAGCACATCCCTCAAAAAATTCTATTTGCTACTGACTATGCCCAGGGTGAGCCCGGTCCCCTGGAGGAGGTAGCTTCTTTAGCAGCATTAATAGATGCTGAAATCATAATTACTCATATAAATCTTGGGAATGAGTCATTAGCTACTGAAATGTTTGAATGGTATAAACAGAAAATAGAAGCGGCCATTCCCTACCACAGAAAGACTTTTCATTTAGTTAATGGTGATGACCTACAGCAGACCCTTGATTCTTTGGTAAACCTTAAGCAAGCTGATCTTCTGGTGATGTCTATTAGGGAGAGAACTTTTTGGGAAGCTGTTAAACGGAAAAGTGAAACAAAAGAAATGGCCTACCATGCATCAGTTCCTCTACTAACCTATCATTTAGCCAATTTTAAACAGTAGGAAACACAGGAGTGTCATAGTCTATAAATAGCACCTTCTTAGCCTTTATAAGCTTAGGTGAGGGAGAAATCAGGTATCAATTTAAGAAAGCTTCTTACATAAGAAGGTTTTCCAGGAGAATGATATGGGTAATCCGGGGAGAGGACTGATATTTACGTTTCTGCATATGCATAAAATTAGCTATCTCTCCATCTCCTGGTTTTCTGTACTTATAGTATTATTTCCCAGCCTAATACCTGCCCAGAGCAGGGATGTGCTAAGCCTTGAGGTTAAGAATGATATTTGTCAAGTAATAGTAGATGGAACTGATCTGGATGTTTGGCAAAGTGTAGAGTTAGAAAGATCTTTTGGGGATACCACCCTGTTTAAGTTTCTCTACAAGTGGGAATCTGCTAAGTTGGTGGAAGGGCAGGAAAAGCTATCGGTAGTAGATAGGCTTCCCAAAATGTTTAATGCACCTAATGTGTATTACAGATGTAAAATTACCAATGGGCAAAAGGTTTGGTATTCTAACACCCGAGAGGTGATTCTCCAGCAAAAAAGAAATGACCTCTTCCTTACAGCTCATGCCTCTGAAAAGGATGGATCATTGGTGGTTCAGTTTCACGTGCCCGGGGCCAGCGACCTAAATATAACCGTAACAGAAGCCACTGGGCTGGTCCTTTTTGAAAAAAAGATCGAGGATCATAAAGAGCCGGAGCAGTTTACAGTAGACGCAAACAACTGGGTACCGGGAACGTATTACATTTCCCTTTTCGGAGGAGGACAACACAGGGTACTTAAATATCAGCGCTAGGGTAGGGGCTTAAGTTTTATATTCTTGAACCAAATCCTGTCTCCGTGGTCCTGAAGCCCTACTAAACCCGTGCGGGCTGTACCATATCCAGGGTAATCCACCCATTTACTTAGGGCGAGCCTATCCTGCCAATCCTCAGACCATTGAATATAGCTTACTATGAGTTCATCATTCAGCCAATGCTCCACGAGAGAATCTTGTACGAGGATACGCGTGCGCTGATAGATATCAGCGCCTGTAAAAGCGTCTTTTGCAGGAGGATGCATATCATAGTTAGCAGCAGTAAGCTGACCTGGCTGGAGTTCTTGAGGGTAGCCGGAATTATCTATCAACTGATATTCAGGGCCTGTTTCATGGGGAGACTCATAAGTAGCGTTTTCCACTATCCTGTAAATGATACCGCTATTTCCCCCTTTAGCGATTTTCCAATCCAAGCTAAGCTCAAAATTGCTGTATTGGTTATTGGTGGTGAGGTCGCCACCTGACACTTCTGGATCATTTGTTAGCTGTCCGTCTTCTATCATCCAGCCTTGAATGCTATCCTTCCCATAGCTATGCCATCCATTAAAGCTATTTCCATCGAATAGCAACTGCCAGCCTTCCTGTACCTCCTGAGGAGTTAATAGGTTATCAGCATTATTTTCCAAAAGGGTACCGCCCGGTACCTGGGTCTCTGTCTGCTTAGGTTGACAAGAAATTAAAATTAAAATTAATGTAAGACTATAAAAATACGATGCTCTCATTGAATTGTGGTTAATATTTGGAATTACTACAAAATTCTCAGCTTTACCAATAAATAGGTAAATCGAATATTATATCAATCCAGATATTACCGTTCACTAGGTGAAACCTACCATTTATTTTTCAAACCTACCTTTCAATAAGTGACTCCCTATTAATAGGTTGATAATGAATAGTTTGAAGGAGATTTCATTCCCTGCAATGTCTTGAAGTTTCATTAAATATCAAACTAAAACCTATGTCAGCCATTAATCAACATCAACAAGATCACGAAGTTGAGATTCGTGAGGGGGGAGTTGTCGCAGAACGCGCTATCAGCCAAATTTTTTCCAATTCCAAGTACCTGATTGATCGCTATCACAGGCGGTATAAGACCCTTCTTTCCAGAGAAGACGTAAGTGATATATTCACTGATGCGCTTCTGGTCTACATCAGACTGGTAAAAGAAGGCGCCTTTACAGCTCGCCATGAGCGGGCCGCGATAGGATTCATCCAGCAAACCATGCGCTTCAGGATCATTGACCAAATGCGGAGATTATCCAATCTTCCCTACCTGGAGGACTTAGCACCTTTAGAGAACATCTGGCATCAGCCCATAAGGGACATACTGGATTGGGAGTTAGTAAATAAGTGTTTGGATCACCTTCCTAAGAGAGGCAGGCGTATTCTGAAGCTGTGGATGGAAGGATATCAGATGGAAGAAATTGCAGAAAAGGTAGGACTTGCAAATGCTAATAGTGTAGCAGTTACAAAATGTCATACCTTAAAGAAGGTAGTTAAGATGTACCAGGAAGAAGAGCCTTCCATGAAGTGTACGGCTTAGGCCAGGAGGAGGGAAAAAAGTAACAGGGGCTCCTTGTAGGAAGCCCCTGTGTCTGTTTATGTCTCTATTATATGCTATCCGAAGTATTCTGCTGGCTCAGGATCTTGAGATTCATCCTGGTCAGGAAAATACTTATCACGATTTTCATTAGCCGGATAGTCCTCGGAAGGATCATTTGACTGATCTCCTTCTTCAAGCTCTTCCGGGGATTTTATTCCCAGACGGTCAGCTAAATTCCTGGTCAGTAAGGTTACTCTGTAGTATAAGACTGGCACTACTAACAAGGTAATTACCGTGGCAAATCCTAAGCCGTAAATGATGGTCCATGAAAAGGGTTTCCAGAAAGCAGCATTATCTCCACCAAAAAATATCTGAGGATCCAGGTCAGAAAGTAGGGTTCCGAAGTTCACATTAAAAGAGGTCGCCAGTGGAACCAGCCCCAGAACGGTAGAGCTAGCTGTAAGTAAGACAGGTGTAAATCTGACGGCTCCGCCTTCTATAACGGACTCCTTCAAACTTCTCCCTTCTTTTTCCATGATCTTAAAAAAGTCCATGAGAATGATCCCATTGTTTACTACTATCCCTGCCAAAACCACAATGCCCATACCTGTCATAACCACAGATAAGTCCATCTCTGTAATTCCATATCCCAGGAACACGCCTGCTAAACTGAGGAATACCTGGCTTAGAATAATGAGTACGTTACTGAAAGAGTTAAACTGGGTAACCAAAATCATGAATATGAGTAGGACAGCTACTCCAAAGGCTCCTGCCAGGAATCCCATTTCCTCCCCTTGTTCCAGAACGATTCCCCCTACTTCTATATCCACCTGACTGCTATTTCTTCCCTGTTCCTGGAAGACGCTTACCCAATACTGAATCTCGCTGAAAATAGCGTTAGCATCAGCATCTGTGAGAATATTAGAAGTGATGGATACTGATTTTTTCAGGTCCTTTCTATTAATGCCTCCATAGTCAGAGGTGAGGGTGAAGTCAGCTACTGAAGAAATGGGAACAGACTTGAAAGTACCTGTTGACTGATCCATATACCTAATGTTCATATTCATGAGAGAATTAATGTCATTACGGTACTTTTTGGCGAGTCTCACTTGTATGGGGTACTCATCCTCCCTATCCCGGAATTGGGCAGCTTCTGCTCCAAATACAGCCCCTCTAAGGGCCATCCCTATTTGACCGGAGCTGATACCTAGCTCTGCTGCCTTTTGGCGGTTAATATCCACCAAAAACTCCTGCTTCTTGTCATCCACATCCCACTTAAGCTTCTCAATTCCACTAATATTTACTGAGTCTAAGAACTGGAATAGATCCGTACTTTCTCTCATTAAGTCATCAAAGTCTTCAGACTTTAGGGTGACTTCCACTGGAGCAGCTCCCGGAGGGCCTGTAGGCTCCCTGTCCACAGTAATTTTAGTTCCGTAAATATCTTGGGTGGCTTCCCGTATATCTTCCAAAATGGTTTTGGTGGAAGCACCTTTACGGTATTGGTCCAGTACAAACTCTATGGTAATTCGTCCCTTATGGGGCTGAGAAGTCCCCTGATCAAAGGAATTTGCATCTCCTGCCCCTATACCTACGTTGGTAATGATAGACTTTACCAGGGGATTATCATTTCCCAGCACGCCATATACTCTTTTCTCTAGTTCTTTAGTCACAGAGTCCGTAGCCTGAATATCTGTTCCGCCTGGCATCTCATTATACACATAGATGAAGTTGGGATCAGGCTCAGGGAACTGGACGATCCGTATATCTCTGGACCCAAATAGCATGAAGGAGAACATCACCAGGACCAGTGATCCACCCAGTATGATAGCACTATGACCAGGCGTAGCGATGGACCATGAAATGATATTCCTGTACCCATTTTTAATAGAGGGAATGGCCTTTTGCTGGAACCAGTTTACAGCATGAACTAACACGTATTGGTAGAATACTACAAAGATAGCCATGAAAATGAGCAGGTTCCCCATAGAAGGTACTGAGGCTAGATGAAAGAGCACTCCTAATACGGCTCCTATCCCTCCATAAATCAGGGCATTTTTCTTGGCTCTGGTTGGATCCCCTGGCTTACGCATGAAGGTAGCGGCAAAGACAGGGTTAATGATATAGGCCACAAAGAGGGAGGCAAAAAGAGTAATGATCAATACTACAGGGAGGTACTTCATAAACTCTCCTACTAGTCCAGGCCAGAAGAGTAGGGGAAGGAAGGGGCAAATGGTGGTCAGTGTTCCTGCAAATACAGGTGCTATTACCTCTCCTGCAGCCTTCTTGGCCGCAGTGATGATGGGAAGCCCTTGTTCCGTATAAATCCTGTAGGTATTCTCTATAACTACAATGGCATTATCCACCACTATTCCCATAGCGAGAATGAAGGAGAATAAGACAATGATATTTAGGGTAAAGCCAAAGGAGGGGATAAAGAGAAAGGCTATAAAGGAGGAAAGCGGTACGGCTAAGCCCACAAATATGGCATCCCTGATTCCCATAAAAAACATCAGCACCAAAGTTACCAGAAGAAAGCCGAATACAATGGTATTAGACAGTTCATTCAGCATGCCTATGGTCAGCATAGACTGATCACCGGAAAGGGTTATGGTAAGGCCTTCAGGGAACCTGTCTTTCTGCATATCCACCAGCATCTCTTTGATAGCGTCTGCCGCTATGACCAGGTTTTCACCGGATTTTTTAATCACATTGATGGTGATGACCGGTTCCCCATCATATCTGGCATAACTTTCTATATCCTCAAAAGTATCTCTGACATCTGCTATTTCTCGTAGGTAAGCCACATCTCCCTGTCCGGAGCGAATCAGGAGATTCTGGATTTCTCTTACGTCCTGAAATTCTCCATTCACCCTGATGGCTATTTTCTGCTCACTTACATCCAGTTCTCCTCCTGAGATAATGACATTCTCTCCAGAAATAGCATTTTCAATGTCACTCATGCTAATTCGGTTGGCCTGCATCTTAAAGAGGTCCACATTAACCTGAATTTCTCTTTCTCTGGTTCCTACTATATCTGCACGGAGTATCTCTTTTCTTTTCTCCAGTTCATCCTGAATATCTTCAGCATATCTTTTCAGGGTTACATTATCAAAGTTCCCTGAGATATTGACAAACATGATAGGAAACTCAGAAAAGTTAATATCTGTAACGCTGGGGTCATTAGGAAGGTCAGTAGGTAATTCTCCCTGGGACCTATCTACTGCATCTTTAATATCCTGCTTGGCCGTTTCCAGGTCTACTCCCGTCTCAAACTCCACAAAAATCATGGAGTAATCCTGGATAGAGGTACTGTTGATCTTTTTGATGCCCTCTATGCCTTTAATTTCTTTTTCTATTTCACGGGTAACTAAGTTCTCAATGTCCTGAGCAGAAGTACCTGGATAAGGGGTAGACACATAAATAACCGGGAACTTTACTTCCGGGAAGTTTTCCTTGGGAAGGTTACTGTAGGTAGTGAGGCCCAAGATGGTCACGACTATGGCTAACAAAAAGATGGTAGTTCTATTGTCGATGGCCCAACTTGACGGGGCAAACTCTCTGAATGATCTTTTTCGCATGTTGTGTTGGTTTAGTGGTAATCGGTATGTGCTCTTCTTATCTCCCCGCCATACTCGATTGAATGTTTAACAATTGACCATCATTTAAATCCTGAAATCCTACTGTGATGAGATAGTCTCCTTTCATGAGTCCAGACTCTATGACTATTTGATCTTTATAGTTGAGGCCGGTAGCCACTGCTGTTCTATTAGCTCGCCAGTTTCCCTCCTCATCTTCAGCAGCTGTGTAAACAAAATCCGCTTCATCAGACTGCTGAACCATAGAAATAGGGATGACTACCTTATTCCGTAGGGCCCTATCTTTGATAGCCATCTCCCCAAACATGTTTGCCTTGAAGTTAGGGTCATTTGGAAGCTTGACTTCTACCCCAAAGGTTCTGTTGTTAGGATCTATAGACTGGCCTACGGAAGTGATCCTGGACTTTATGGTTTTATGTAGGGTAGGGAAGTAAATGTTTACAGAGTCTCCTCTATTCACGTTAGAAATGTATTGCTCAGAGAGGTCCGCTTTGAGAGAGAGGTCTCTTCCATTAACTATCCGAAACATAGGCATACCAGGAGAAGCCATTTCTCCAATTTTAGGATTTACCTCATCCACATATCCGTTGATAGGAGCTTTCACCAGCGTGAGTGCTAACTGCTCGTTTACGGTTTCTTGTCTTTTTTGGAGGCTTTCCAGCTGGTTTTTAGCGGTTAGGTACTGCACCTCAGTGCCTATTTCCTGATCCCACAATCTTTTTTGCTTATCAAAAAGGATTTGGGCAAGTTCTATCTGTGTACTTAACTCATCTACATTGGCCCTCAAGATGGCATCATCTAGTTTAGCCAGGAATTGGCCTTTCTTGACAAACTGTCCTTCCCTCACATAAATCTTGGTGATATTACCGGAAGTGTTAGGGCTAACCAGTATATTTTGATTAGACTCTACAATGCCCTGAACCTCCACAAAGTGGGAGAAGTCCTGGGTATTTATCTCACTGACAGAAACCATGGCTTGCTTTTTACTTCCCTGCTGGCTAGGGTCCATATCAGCTATTTCAGTCTGAAGTTTGGCTATGTCTTCATTAATGGTAAGTAGTTGTGTTTTCAGTTCCTGGAGTTTTGCTTTCTTCTCATCCAGGGTGTTGGGCTCTCCTCCTCCACAGGAACTCAATAAATATGCTACAACTATAATGACTGCTGTATATCTCATGTGTATGTGTATATAGATTAGGTTATTCTCTGTGATATTTTGATAGTTCTCCTCTGGCTTTTTGCCAGTCTAGCCTGGCCAGATAATATTCGAAAAGGCCACTGATGTACTGGGCCTCTGCCTCTTTTAGGGTATTCTCCGCATCATTTAATTCTAAGCTGGAGCCCACTCCTTCCTTGTATTTGGTGGTGGCTATGTTGAAGACTTTTTGGGCTAATGCCTGATTTTTTTCGAGCGACTCTAAGGATTGATAAGCATTTAGGTAAGACCTATGAGAATTGGTCAATTCCATACGAGTGGCATTTTCAAAGTCCTCCAAATCATTATCTATTTTTTTGATGGCTAGCTGAGATTGCTGGGCGAGGCGAGACTTACGAAATCCGTCGAAAATGGGGATGTTCAGTTGTAATCCCACGGCTCCATTAGTGTACCTTACATCCAGGCTATCTATCTGAAAATCCCACTGGGTATTCCAGCTGTAGTTAGCAAAGGCATACAAACTAGGCATATGACCTACTCTATACCTTCTCATATTATAATTCTCCAGTTCTTTTTGCGTTTGGAGA
>JBCCLI010000260.1:0-9299 GCA_039026975.1 Bacteroidota bacterium
CTCTCATTGCTGGCGTAAGCTCATCATAAATCTGTATGCCTTTCCCTTTTTCTCCATGTTTATTGAAAATAATGTCTAGCTCAGAAATATGAATTAAGAGCCCTGTTTCCACACACTTGGCAATATGTTTGGCTATGACTTTATCAGAGACTTCCATACTTGTATGCATCTGCATCCCAATGCCGTGTATGGGGACTCCCTTTTTTCTTAGTCTATTCACCACGCCTAAAAAAGCTGCCAGCTTAGTAGAATCCCGCTCTATGCTGTAATCATTTAAGAATAGCTTAGCCGTGGGGTCTGCCTGATGTGCCATTCTAAAGACCATTTCCAAGTAGTCTTCCCCAAAGGTGGTATACCATATATTTTCACGAAGCTTACCTCCCTTATCCAGGATAGCTTCATTGACTACGTCCCAGGCATCAATTCTCCCTTGATAGCGGGAGACCAGGGTATCAATATACTTCTGGGTAAATGCATATAGGGCGGCGGAATCTCCTTCAAGCGCTTTCACAAAATCAGGAGTAGCACTATGCCAAAGGAGGGTATGGCCAAACATGCGCATGCCGTGGCTTTCTGCATAGGCCAGATATTCATCAACTTCTGAAAAGTCATATGTAAAGCCCTCCCTGATTACCCTGTGCATCTTCATGGCATTACCTGCCGTTAGGCTATTAAACTCATAACCGGCAATATCCATGACCGTATCATTTCTAAGCATACTTAGCCTTATGCTGGTCCCTACAGGATAGGGCGCGCCTTGATGCAGGGGAATATGGGTCAGGCTTGTGGAAGGATCATCAGAGGTTTTTTTCTCCAGGATTCCTAACCGCCAGGGAATGTCTCCGTATCTTTTACCCTCTCTGTTTCTGTGAAGTACGCCCTGAAAAATAAAGGGATTATGTAGATCGGCTTCCATCTTCTCATCTACGCCATTCCTGATCAGTTCTCCATGGCTAATAGAATTGGTCCAGGCACCTGCTACCTGTATGACATTAGCGACAGAGGCATATGTGCCTGTAGAATCACTGAGGACAGCTCTCCATCTTCCATCAAGTTTATCAGCCATAAGGGCCTTAAAGTACCGCCTGTCATCAGGTTTCTGCGCTTCTATTAGATTCAGGTAGATGTCCTCCTTGGGCAGTTTATAGATATGGCTAGCTTCAAAGATATCTCCCTCATAGGCAAGGATAGGTTCACTCCATTTAAAGGGGAAGTTTTTCACGGAGGTCTCTGAGCGGTATATTTTGCCATTGTCGCAGGTGAAAAAAGTATAAGCGGTTTTCTTATCGCAAATGACCCAGAAGTCAAGGTAAGGATCATTCGGCGGCTTAGCTATGTCCATGGGCTGTAGGGCTGACCAGGAATTAGGATCTGAAATATCATTAGAGGTGGCAAAGGCAGCCTGATAATTAGGGGACCAGGAATCATTTTTGGCCTGGCAGATCATATACCACTTGTTGTGAGGGCTAAAGTAAAATACCTGAGGCGCACAAAAATAGCCAGGATGATTTCCTAATACTATGGGCTTTTGCTCAGCCGCTTCTTCAAAGTTGTCAAAAGAGCTATACACAATGGCATGCGAGCGTTTTTTCCCTCTAAGGGTGCAGAACAGATGCCACTTACCATCATGCTTGATAATAGAAGGATCTTTTATGGAAATCCAGTCTTCCTCATCAAACATGAACGCATCCAAGATAGGACGTTGGAGTTCCCACTCAAATTTGTAGGATTCTTCGGGTACAGTAGCTGTAACAGTGCTTTTACTATTCTTACATGAGAATAGCAGGAGTTCACATAAAAGGCTCATCCCAAGTAGGAGGATCCTTCCTGCCTTCAAACGGCCTGTCTGTAGGTAAGGGAGATGGGAAACGCGGTAATTCATTCCTTCTTTTTAAAGAATGAGTAGCAAGTAGAGATAGTTATACCAGCCTATCTAGTTTTTGTTGATAAGAGAATAAGTTAGCTCCAGCATGTAGGAGGGGGCAGGGTTATATCCCTTTTTGAGGTAGGGATATTTTTCTCTCGTTAACTCCCCCAGCTCTCCCTGTCCAAACTTCTGTATTGAATAGCTTCCGCTAGATGTTCTGGATGAATTTTCTCCTTATCAAAGAGGTCTGCTATGGTGCGAGAAACTTTCAGAATGCGGTCGAAGGCTCTGGCAGATAAATCCAGCTTTTTCATGGCTATCTTCAGTAGCATTTCTCCCGGCTTATCTATCTTACAGATCTTACGTGTGAGCTGCGGGGGCATATGAGCATTGGCGTAGATACCTTCAAACTCCTTAAAGCGGTCTAACTGACGGTCTCTGGCTACTATGACGCGTTCACGTATTTCAGCACTACTTTCCCCTTCTTCCAGGGAAGAGAGCTCTTCAAAAGGGACAGGGGTTACTTCTATGTGCAGGTCTATTCTGTCCATGAGGGGGCCAGAAATTTTGCTGAGATATCTTTGTACTAAAGCGGGTGGGCACACGCAGTCCTTGTCGGGATGATTATAGTAGCCGCAGGGACAGGGGTTCATACTGGCCATCATCATGAAGTTAGCGGGGTAGCTGACGGTAGTCTTAGCGCGAGAAACAGTAATATGGTTCTCTTCTAATGGTTGACGTAGCACTTCTAATACAGCCCGCTTAAACTCCGGTAGCTCATCCAGAAAAAGGACCCCATTATGTGCCAGGCTAATCTCTCCGGGCTGAGGAATCCCTCCTCCCCCTACCAAGGCTACATCTGAGATGGTGTGGTGGGGCGATCGATAAGGTCTGCGAGCTACTAAGGAGGCTTTTTCTGGAAGTAGGCCTACCACAGAATGAATCTTAGTAGTTTCCAGGGCTTCATGCAGAGACATGGGGGGGAGAATGGTATTGATGCGTTTAGCCAGCATGGTTTTTCCGGCGCCGGGAGGACCTATCATGATGACATTATGTCCGCCAGCAGCTGCTACTTCCAGGGCTCTTTTGACATTTTCCTGTCCTTTTACATCTGAAAAGTCCTGGATATAGTCGTTTTGAGCATCATAGAATATTTCTCGGGTATCCTTTACTAGCGGTTCTATTTGCTGTTCTCCATCTAAAAAGGCGATAGCTTCAGCCACATTATCTACAGGGATGACCTCCAGCTGGTTTACTATTGCGGCTTCTTCAGCGTTTCTGGCTGGGAGAATAAAGCCTTTATAGCCCTTTTTTCTGGCTTCTATGGCTATAGGGAGAGCCCCTTTTATGGGAAGGAGGGTGCCATCCAGGGACAATTCTCCCATGATGAGGTACTCACTGATTTTATCAGAAGAGATGTCTCCATTGGCGGCGAGAATGCCCATAGCTATAGTAAGGTCATAAGCAGAGCCAACTTTAGGAATATCAGCTGGGGCCATATTAATGACTATGCGTTTTCGGGGGATGTCCAGTTCATTGTTGCGGAGGGCCGTCATGATGCGGAACCTGCTTTCTTTGACAGCATTATCAGGTAATCCTACCAGGAAATACCCAAACTGACCGGTCGCTACATCTACTTCTACAGTAATGAGGGTAGCGTGTATCCCTTCTACGGCACTCCCGAATGTTTTTACGAGCATAGTGTTAATAGCCAACAAATGGTGAAGGGGTGCCTCAGCGACACCCCTATAAATAATCTTATTTCCTTGTATACAGCAGTACCTCTCCTCTAATTTCTCCTTTGAAGGAGTAGGAAAGCGGCTTGCCTACAAATGATCTTGCATGATTATCCATGAATAGAGAAGCAGCGTTAGGAACTTTAGCTTGCCATTTTCCTGATGAACTGGTTTTTCCAGGGAGGATTAGCGCTATGTGGCCTGCTCCTGCTGGATCACTGTAGGCGGCTACTACTGCCTTCCCCAGGTTAGCTTGGTCCTGGGCGTCTTGTAGGGCCTGAGCATCAGACCCATTTCCCAGGGGTTCCCAATTAGCATTAGTCTGTAGGAATTCTACAATTTCATTTCCGGTTAGGAAACGCTGTTTTTGTTCCGAGTAGAAAGCATTTACGCCATATACAGCTTCCAGGGCTTTGTCTAAATAGTTATGGCATTGGGCAAGGTTGTCTTCAGGTGCCACACAGGTTTTAAACTCTTCTACGACAGTCTCAAGGTCTGACTGCCAAGTCTCGCTTACTCCTTGAGCTACGAGACTGAAGGGGAGCGTAAGGATGAGTAGGGTAAATAAATTACGCAGATTCATTGTTTGTGTGTTGTTCGATTAATGAAATGAGTCTACTTAGGGTAAAGTAAGAATACGAACAAGAAGGCACAAACATAAGGCCATATGTACTAGCAAGGACTGTTAAAGCGCTACTTTCCGGGTAAAATCCTGCTAAAAGGAACCTGATTAGTTCTACTTTTCTCAAAGTAGTTCACTATTCTTCCACAAATTAGCTGGTTAGCACCCATTAAACAGAATATTATTCTGAGAAATATCTGTTTCAAATATCAGCCAATTAAGCACTTTTTATGGCTTCTCCTAATAAATTTCCTGTCATGGTACTAAATCCTCCAATAAGTCCTCCTACCAACGCACTAATTCCTACCATCTGGAGGGGGGCTGTTTCTGAAGACTGCTGGAGAATGAGCTCAGCTATTTTACCACTTAGATGAGAGGCATTTTGAGAATCTATCCACCACGCCATGAGGCCCCATAAGAGGGCTACCGCTAAGAACCCCGCACCAAAGCTAAAGGAGGGCTTAGGTTTACGAGCAAAAAGTCTCTTTTTCTTCTCTCGGCTCATAAGAAATCCTACGCCAAATCCCACTATGGCAGTAGCCCACCAAGGAAAATACTGAGAAGCAAAATAGGCCAGTACGGCTATTAGAATAAGTTGTATAATAAATCTCATGCCGGAGTTATTTATTAGTGAAGGTTTGGGTGAAGGCTATGTCTCCCTCCTTATCTTCCTGATTTTTCATAAACCAAAGCTTGTAGTACTCTCCTTTGGCCCAGTCATCTATGAAGGCATCATAGGTAGGATCACCAGGGTTTCCGCTTTGGCCGCCAGGGTAGATTCCATATGCCTCAATCTCCTCTCCCAGGGAAACAATCATTCTCCAGGAAGGGCCTGCTCGTCTGCTGGTAGCATTTAGGATGCTGCTATATCCACCTGCTGGTACAGAAAACCTACTGAATGGAGCTAATCTAGCCAGGTGCTGAATAGAAGTGCCTTTCCACTCAGCCCATCCCCATTCTGTGGGATTCTCATTATATGCTTGCATGCTGCTGTCAGCTGCCTGGAAGGCTGAATTGATAATCATAGCGCGGGTTTCTAGTTCCGGCGTATTGATGTTATCATAGAAGGAAAAATCTGGTCGTGTACGTAAAATGCCGGAGGTAGCCTGCTTCAAGGGTTTTCGGAGGGCCATCCCTTCCGCTGCAAACTCGTCATCCCAAATTCCGCTAAAGACCTCGTTTTTCCATTCTTCAAAAAAGGCGGGTAGCGTAGCATCTACCTTGTACTGGAAATCCCATACTCTAAGGTCCCTGACTAAGGACATTTGAGTGGCTGATAAGGTAGCGGTATCCAACTCTTGAAGGAGAAGGGGTAATAAGTCTGATGCCAGTACAGAATAGGTGTCCATCTGGAAATCCATCATATCCTGAACATCAAGGGTATCTTTAGAGGCCAGGAGCTGATTCAGTCTTCTATTTCTATAGGCTTCAAATCTTACTCCATAGTAGGGATAGGTGTAGGTATCATCCGTAGGATGTTGATTAGCAGAACTTACAAAGCCTCTTTCAGGATTCAGCACGTGGGGGTTATGATTCTGGGGAATGTACTGGTTCCACATATGCTCTTTCTTACTCCCATCCAGAATGAATCTTCCTTGGTCTTCCCAAAGCTGGGGGAACTTTCCTTGCTGCCATATGGCTATGTCTCCGGCTCTACTAGCAAAGACCAGATTCTGGGCAGGACACTGGAAGGTTTTGATGGCATTTAGGTAGTCCTCATAATTTTTTGCCTTGTTTAGCTTGATGAAAGTTCTCCCTTCATTAGAGGGCTCATGGGCCATCCATCTGATGGCTAGGGGGATTTGTTCTCCTTTAGTATTCTCCTGAAAAATGACAGGGCCTATATGGGTGTAAATGACAGTATCATACCGGGCATCATTCCCTTTCATCCCAAACACTTCTATACGTTGTTCTGCCTTCATCCATTGACCGTCAAAGAGATATTCACTTTTAGTCTCGTCCCTAAAGGTGATTTTGTAGAGGTCTAGTACATCTCTACCAGCATTAGTAGAGCCCCATGCTATAGAGTCATTAAAGCCTAGAATGACAGCCGGAGAGCCTGGAAAGCTGGCCCCATAGCTATTAAACTCAGGGGTCTGTAGCTGCACCTCATACCAGATGGCGGGCAGGTTTAGCCCTAAATGAGGGTCATTAGCCAGGATAGGGCTTCCCGTATTAGTTTTGCTTCCTGAGACTGCCCAGTTGTTACTTCCCAAGTTTTCCATTTCCTGAAAAGGGAAATTGGAGGAGAGCAGCATAGAGTCGGGATAGTATGTGTCAGGGCTAGTTACTGGAGGGATAGGCGCATAATCAGGTTTAGTACGAGTGGGAACGATGGGGTCATCCTCTATAAATCTGGTAGGATATAGAATATCAAATACACCCTTCCCCCATTTTTGGAGTGCATTGGTATATTCTATGTCATTATAGCCTGAGGCGAGATCATAGGCTAGGTATTTCATTAGAAGACAGGACTTCAGAGGTGACCATTCTTCCGGGGTGTAGTTAAGCAGTTTATATTCTATTGGGTAGTCAGATGGAGAGAGTGAGTGTATGTAGGTATTCACGCCTTCAGAATAGGATTCCAGCCATAGGCGGGTTTCTTTATCTTCTTTTACTGTTTGCCAGGCGCGTTCTGCTGCGAAGACCATTCCTAACCTACGCATGTTTTTGCAGAATCCCAGAGCTGCCTCTTGAGAAGCTTCCGGGAGAATTTCTGTTAGCCTACCTGAGGCAGCAAAAATCTGGAATTCCATTTGCCACAGCCTGTCTCTGGCAGTTATATATCCTTGTACATAGGCTAGATCGGTATCATTCTCCGCAAAAATGTGTGGCACTCTTCTATCATCCATCACTACCTTCACCGGGGAAGTTAATGCCGGAAGACTGATGGTTTCTGAAAGCTGAGGATCATCAGAGGGAGCATTCTGCCAAAACCCGTGAAAAGGGCTGAAAAACTGTCCTACAGAAAAGGTAACAGGCCCCATAGGAGAATGAAGAACAAATAATAGCCCGCCAGTAAGGATAAGAGAAAGCAAGAATTTAACCCAACGCATATTTGGAATCGGTAGTAGAGTAGGTAATCACAATAGCATATCAAAAATAGGAAATATATTCGAATCCAGTCTCCTTACTTTTAGTGGATATTAAAAAAGGCTACCCAAATAAGGTAGCCTGTTATATTTTTATAGAGGCCAGATTATTACACAGAGAAGCTTTCCCCACATGCACATGTTCTGGAGGCATTAGGATTAGCAAAGTGGAATCCCTTTCCTTGAAGTCCTCCCGAATAGTCCAGTTCTGTCCCTACGAGGTAGAGGAGGCTTTTGATATTCACGAATATCTTAATCCCTTTATCTTCTATCACCTGATCTCCCTCCTGCATTTGGTTATCAAAGTCAAGGTTGTAGGTTAGACCAGAGCATCCACCGCCTTTTACACTTACTCTTAGGCCGTAGCTATCATCATATCCTTGTTCAGTTCTCAAGGCAGCTATGTGCTCAAAAGCACTTTCAGTTACCTTGATCATGGAATCTGTTGTATTCATAGCATATTATTCTCTTCTGCTAATATAGAGAATTCTCTAAAGAATATTTATTCTTATTACGTATCGCCTGACCAACCACGAGCGTCCGGCAGCCGTGGTCCCTTTCGCTCGTAAGTGTACTCGTATAATTATTGACCACGTGTCCAGAGATCTGCGAGAGGCTACGTGCCTACAGCAAGACCACCGGCCGCTCAAAAATGTTCCACTGATAGTAACCCACCCGTAGCCGCTTTGAGTCTGCCACTCTGCTCCTCAGGCCTCGTTGTGAGCTCACTTGTGTCTTCATCCTCCCTTTGATTTTTCTCTTTGTCCTGGCCTCTCACTCTCTTTCCCCCTACATAACACTCGCAACAGCGCTTGTCCGATGTGAGCGACGGAGGCGCCGCCAGGCGTGAAATATACGACCGGGAACGCCGCTTATATATATATTTCTCAGTGTGATCTTTTAGAGGTCCAAAAGTAGTTGGGAGCCAGGATCGGAATGGGTAGGGAGGTATAGGCGCGGATCGTCCAACAGGGATTCTCACAAGAGAGAGGACTGCTGGTGTGTGATGCACGGTCGCAAAACAAGCGATGCTCGCCCTTGCCTATTGAGCGTGCCCTGCGCGGGCCTGGCTGGACACCGTAGGAGGGATGCCGGGCCCGCGAAAGCGCAAGCACGGGTATATGGATGGGAAAAACCAGGATAAGTGAGGGGAGCTGAATTGGAAAAGGGAGGATTGCGGCGACATCACTCGAGATGGTGTATTCTTTCGTTTTTTTAACAAGTACCGTCACACCTCTCTTCGAGGAGGCTTCATCAGCTGACCACCGCGGCGAAAGAACGTGTGCTGTCTTGCTTCTTACTGTGGTGAACAGAGCCTGTGATGCGGGGACTGGCGAATTCGATAGGAAATCCCTTTGCATCTCACTTGGATGTCGCTCTCCTTTCATCCATGGGATCTATCGTCCTATCATGAAAAATAGCTCTATTACAAGCAGGCCAAAGTTGTGCACATAAAATACCGGAAGACAGCCGAAAGTATTTCCCCAAAGGCGCTCGTAATCTCGCAGCTAGACTAGATTTGTTCCTTTATTTGCGACTGTATCGTCCTCCCCTGATTATTGACCCGTGTCAGGAGGGCAGTATAGACTTGACACTCACCGGGGGAAAGAGCGTAAGAAAAAAAAAAAGAAACACGTAAAGTCGGCAACGGGTAAAAATGCGCATACTTGGCCGCGGCGATGGCTCTCGGATGAAACTCCTCTTCTCTACGCGAACGTGTCGCTCATACACAGGGTCAGAGAGATCGCTTTCTCAGGTGTCCTGGGACTGGAAAAAGATCCGAGATCGATCTGCAATCATGTTCCTCCAGAAAGGCTGCCGCTCCTCGACTGGGCTGAGTGATGGTCTATCCGCACAAACTGCCTCGGGTGTATGACCGTGACCTGGTTCACTGATTGTGCCTTGAAGAGGAGATCTGCCACGCAGCAAACACCGTACATCTGATCTCCCTCCTCTTCATTGACGGATACACGTACACTGAA
>JBCCLI010000261.1:0-9212 GCA_039026975.1 Bacteroidota bacterium
TGTCATTTCATGCTTAGATTCCTTGAGAATCTCTTCCTTGATACTTCTCTTGCGTGCCTCTTCATAGGCTTCCAGGAAGTAAAGCGCACTGTCAGTCCTACCTAACTCCTTGTAAGCTCTGTATAATTTCTGGCAAACGGCCATTTCTTTATCAGTGAGGTCAGTGATGAGAGACTGAGAGATAGCCCTGAGCTTTTTAATAGCTGCCAGGGGTTTATTCTGAGAAAGTAATAGCTCTGCCAAGGCTAGTTCTACATCTATGAAAAGGATTTCCAGAGAAGGATCATCCCCAGACTTGATGAGTCTTAAGGCAGTATTCAAATCTGAAAGCGCCTCACTACCTTTATTCATTAACATAGCATTCTTACCCCGCTGTAGGTAGAGGATAGCTAAATCATAAGACTGGGAACCGCTTTGTCCATTAATGAGATCCAGCCCTTGATCAAAGGTGGCTTGCGCATCTTCGTAGCTTCCCATGGCGGAATAAATCTTCCCTAGCTCCAGTAAGAAGGTCATTCTCCATCTGGTGGGCATATAATACTCCCGAAGAGATAGGCCTTCCAGGAAAAAAGGAATAGCAATAAGGGGTTTATCTAAGGCTGCCTGATAAGAGCCTAATTTTAAGAGGCATGCTCTCAGTCTCAAAGAGTCTTTTTCAGCCTTAATCAGTTTATAGGCATCATACTGATAATCAAAAGCATCCTGGTACTTGTATGACCTGGCATAAATCTCAGATAATAAACTGTAGGAATCTATTCTGTAGTTCTGGTTGGTGATGAGCGTAAGCTTAATATTGGGGATAAGATATTTGATGGCCTCAGGAGAATTGTCTCCTACACTTATAGATAGCGCCATTTTATAGTTGGCGAGTCCCATTTTATTGTAGTCTCCAGCAGTAGAGGCTATAGAAATAGCTTTAGCATATTCATCTTGAGCCTGTCTGTAGTTCAGCTTAGAAAATGCTTCATCTCCACTCATCATGGAGAAATTATAACTTGAAAGATAGTTAGTCTCTACAAGGGGGAGGGGATCTGCTACCTTGTTAACCTCCTGGCCCCGTAGGATAGAACAACAAAAAAATAGAATATAGATTCCCTTCTGAAAGAGAACATGTACATAAGAATGCATGGTTGACTACTCTTTCTAGTAATTAGATTTTGACTATCGTTGTTAGGGATTGGATAGCCTACATAGAATGCAGACATGGCAAGACACTAAGACCAAACAGTGGTAAAAAATACAAATTATAAAGTAGTGCTAAATATAGTTATTCACAAATCGTATTGCTTGAATAGATAAAAATTTTATGAAAAAAATAAATTGATTGACGGTGTAGTCAATTAATCGGGTCAGAGAAATATTCAGCTTACTTAGTCATTTTCATCATTCTGATAGCGCTGGGTGAAGGTCTCTTTTACCCTGTCTGCCACATTGAAGTAAGGAATCCAGATGACAGCAGCTATCAAGGCTAAGGCTATATTCCGGTAGGTATCCAGCTTTGATTCTTGAGGAATAGCACCCTGACCCAAGGTCTCCACATATATCATTTCTAATAGGGGAACAGCAAAAGCTACAGCATAGTAAATGGTCAATAGTGAAGGAAGACTGGTTCTTCTCTGGAAGAATAAGACAGCAAGTAGAATCAAATACGCTAGTAAGGCATGGTTAAAGACCAGCTCAAATCCGAAAAGGATGTCCATGCGGACGGAAAGGGAACTGCTTAAGGAAGTAATGTTTTCCCAGGAACTTTGCTCATAATACCCCTCATCTATAATCCAGTAAACCATCCTTATGGGTGCCAGGGCAATACCTATGGCAGGGAGGATCAGCCAGCTTCCTATGGAGAGTGGCTCTCCCTTATGTAGGGAAGGGGGATTATAGTTTTTGTACACATAAAGGGCTCCTAATAAAGCTAGGCAAAATATCAAAATGGCACAAGAAACAGCTATCCAGTTTGTGGAAGATGTTTGGTTTCCAGAGGATACAGGATAGGTAAAGGTAAAATATAGGTCATTAGAAGCATCTTCAATTTTATCAAGGAACGCCTCTGTCTCCTCGCTACTGAGATGGTCTTCTTTTAACACAAAGGAGTACCTGATCACCACACTGTCACTTCTGATTCTCTTAGCAGAACTTTCATAACTAAACCCTCTGTGAGAGATGGATTCCGTAGATTCAGTGATAGACCAGTCTTCAGGAAGCTTCACACGAGTAGTTTGGACAATGGACTGAGGCGTTCCTAATTGGTATGGCATGCTGCGCTTAGCAGACTTAGTGTAATCCATGTAGGAAGAAATAACCAAGGGATATAACTCTGCCTGATACTGGGTACTGTCATCATTTAAAGACCACAAATCTGACATAGTGTAAGACTCCCATGTGATCACCATATTATCACTTTCCTCCAGGCTATCTATAAATACCAGCTCATCTGCTACTTCCAAATCAGAATAGATAGCGCTATAGTAATCCAGATAATCTTTCTGAATATCTTTACGTGAGTTAGACGCGAAGTAGCTCCTGATCCTATCAGCATCATTTCCAAAGTAGATGGTTTTAACAGAGAAATACGTGTCTCCTCCTATTGAATCCATCCGGAAATACTCTGAAATGAGCTGTTCTTCTCTCGCATACTTTTCCCTGCCTACGGTGGTGATTTCTTGCTGTCCCTCTTTTAGAAGTAAGCCTTTTCGATAGTTAGGGAATTGTCTGTTTAATAGGTTTCCTCCTTGCTTAGAAATAGTAGGATCTATGAAAAAGTCATTATTATCATAGGAGAATTGTACCACACAGTGGTTAAAGGCAGAAGATGAGGGGAGAAAGTGTTCAACTTCTTGCTTGTAAGTGGTATTCACTAATAGCGGGTAGGCTTCCAACCCTTCATGTCTCAGCAAGGCTACCAGCAGCAAGGACTTATCCTTACAATCCCCGAAACGTTGTTGGTACACTTTATTAGGAGAATTAGGCTTATAGGCGCCTATGCCAGATTCAAAACCCAGGTAGCGGACATCATCTTGCACCCAGTTAATCATATCCAGAATTCTACTTTCAGCATCCTTGGCAGTGGTTATCTCCTGGCTTATAGCCGGAATAGAAGCAGCATCATATTGATAAAGGGGAATAGCCCAGTCAACTACCTCTTTCCAAGTCTCATAGGTGCTGATCTCTACCCTTTTTTGGGGGTCATACCAGGAGGGGATATTTTGATCATAATCTAACTGTTCAAAGCTTTCTATGTCCCACTCATAAGAAATCAGGTTATTTTTTTTCTGTATGCTAGGTTCCGTAGCACCTTTAATAAGTTTATACTCGAGTTGTTGGTCAGCGGAAAATGTGATTCTGTTAAAGACCCTGTTAACAGGGATGGTGTACTCATGGTACAGTTTGGTGGAGAAACTTCCCTTACTGATAGGATTGAATCCTTTTCTGGAAAAAGAGTAGTCAAGAATATCCCCTTCTCTTATATCTGTTAGGTTCATCACAGCAGTAATAGAACCGTCATACAGGGATCTTTCCAGGCTGGTTTCTCGCTGCAGGGTTTTAATAGGATGCTTATAAAGGCGGGGTACCGTTTTTCCCTCTCTTATGATATTCACCTGATGAAAGGTTAGCTTTTGATAAGTAGGATCAAAAGATATTTCTAGGTCAGAATTAGATTGGATGCCTTCAGAATTTAAAATCTTAATTCTGTAGTGATAAAAGGAGCTTTCCTCTACTAAGTTATACTGAAAGTCCAGGAGTAAATACTGAGATTCTCCTATGTTTTCCAGGATAGAATCTGATTCTGTTATAATAGGGGTTACCCATGAAGGAGGGGCAGACTTATAGACAGTTTGGCAAAGAGAATATAATCCACAGATTAAGAGAAGGGTTAGAATAAAATACCTCTTCATATAGCTATACATTTATCTATAGCCTTGGACATTAATGGCCGTAGAAATTCAAGGGATACAGGAGCGTTACCTGTATGTATGTTGAAATTGTTAGGGAATTACCTACATGAATGACACGCAGCTTTCAGCAGGTGTAATCATGAAATAGTCTTAATCAGGGAACACATTTGTTAGGGGATCAATAATAAGGATTTATCCCCTAACTTTTCCAGCAGAGGGTAAGAAAGTATCCAAAAAAAGCTCCCTAATGGGAGCTTTTAAGTAAGTTTTTCATTTTGCTTTACAGGAGAATTCTCAGTGGATCCTCAAGTAATTCTTTTAAGGTTTTAAGGAAAGCAGATCCTGAGGCACCATCTACTACTCTATGATCACAGGATAAGGTAACCTTCATCATATTTCCAGGGACTATTTCTCCCTCTTTAATGATGGCTTTAGGAATGATACCTCCCACTGCTAAAATACAAGCATCAGGGGGGTTAATGATAGCGGTAAACTCTTCTATTCCGAACATCCCCAGGTTAGAAATGGTAAAGGTATTCCCTTGCCATTCACTAGGTTGTAATTCTCTGTTTCTGGCACGTCCTGCTAAAGCCTTGGTTTCCTCTGCTATGTTTATGAGCCCTTTAGCATTAGCATGTCTAATGACAGGTACTAGTAAGCCCTCATCTATAGCCACTGCCATCCCTATGTTAATTTCCTTATTATAGCGGATGGTCTCTCCTAGCCAGCTGGAGTTGATAGCAGGATGCTGTTTTAGCGCTACTGCGGCAGCCTTTATGATAATATCATTAAAGGAAATTTTTACGGGGGAGGCTTCATTCAATGCTTTCCTGGCAGCCATGGTCTTATCCATGTTGATCTCCATGGTTAGGTAGAAATGAGGCGCAGAAAATTTACTCTCGCTGAGGCGCTTGGCTATAGTCTTACGCATTTGTGAAACGCGTACTTCCTCTGCTTCTCCAACGGCAGGTACACTAGCAACTGGTAGGGGAGCCGGGCTAGGAGTAGGAGCGGGAGCCTGTGCAGGGGTAGGCACAGCAGCAGGCTGGGTAGGTACGGCAGTAGGTACGCCCTTAAAGTTCTCAATATCCCTTTTTACGATTCTACCCTGGTCGCCGCTTCCAGCTACCTGGGATAAGTCTATCCCCTTTTCCTTAGCCATGGCTTTAGCCAGAGGGGAAGCTTTAATCCTGCCATCCCCACTCACTACGACTGGTTCCGCTACAGGGACTTCGGCAGCAGGTGCCTCTACGGGTTCTTCAGCTGATTCCTGTCCGTTGGCAGATGGCTCTGCAGCAGCTCCGGCGCTAAGGTGTGGGCTTATATCTTCTCCTTCTTCACCTATGATAGCTAGTAGTTCTCCTACTGGTATACCTTTCCCTTCTTCTACTCCTATGTGGAGCAGCTTCCCATCAAAGAAGGATTCCAGGTCCATGGTGGCTTTATCAGTTTCTATTTCTGCTAGTAAGTCACCCGAGGATACATCCTCTCCTACTTGTTTGTGCCAAGCTGCTATTACGCCTTCCGTCATGGTGTCGCTCAGGCGAGGCATCCTTATGATCTCTGCCATAAATCGTATGTATTGTGGTTTATTGAGCGACTAAATTAGCTATTATGTTGAAAATCTGAAACCTGTGCCAGACTTTTGAACGGAAGATGTTAAGGATTCTTAGGCTTAAAAATACGAGTACGGGAAGGAATCCAGATTAAGCCCAGACTAACTCCCCCCTGAATATCATATCCATTGATAATTTGGGCACTTGGATCAAAATTTGTCAAATAGAAAAATTGTGCGCCAGCCTGAAGATGAAGGCCATCTCCTAGCAGGTATAATAGTCTACCTGAAAGATAAGCCTGATTCTGATGTATTAGCCCCTCCTCAGGGTAATTATCTGAATCATTAGGAAGAGGCGGCTGAGAAAAATTCGCATTTTCAGCCTCCAGTAATGTATAGAGTTCTTCAGCTGCATGATTAAATACCCCTTCAAATTGTATTCCACCGCTGAGCCTACCGCTTAGCCTTCCTCTACCCAGTTGTAGCCCTATTCCTACAGGAATACTGATAGTTCGCTGTTGAAACTGTTCGCTTTCAGATAAAATAATTCTTCTGACTGGGCTTCCCAATACTACATTGTCAGTGGGAGATCCTTCACCTTCTCCTATCCTGATACTTCCTATTTCTGAAAGATGAAAGTTGAGCCCAGTCTCTAGAAAGAGATTATTTGTCAGGAGATAGCTACCACCTACTGACCACTTGTGAGTGCCTAAAGCATGTGTGATGGTGTATGTACTTGAGCCACCGACGGGAGCATTAGCTGCCATTGGTACAGGAAAATCCAGGGCTAGGTCTTCCTCGTTTTGGCCTATATCTAGTTCTCTTCCATTTCCCTGGATGTCAAGTGTCCCTCCCTCAACTGTTATAATGGATTGGCCGCTTCCCGTGATACCACCTAGGTATGTGTAGGCAGCCTCCCAAGCCCATCTACCCTTGTTAGCAAGGGGAATCATGTCTTCCCAGGATTCCCTGACAGCTAAAGTAGACGTAAGGGAAGGGAAGGGTACTTCTAGCGGACTTATAAGTAGTGGTTGTCTAAGGAAAAGGGCTTCAGAAGGAATAGCGATTCCCTTCCCAATGAGAGGGGAAGATAGTCGAATTTCCTCCAAAGAAGGGGCTGCTAAATAGTTAGCTTGATTCATGGCCATGGAGGCAAGTCTGGAGGAGGAAGATAATGAAATAGCAGGGGGAGACACCCTACTAGCGGTAGGGGCGTCATTAGGGGAAGGAGGTAATTCTACAGGAGTGGATTCAGGGGCTGAAGGTTCTGCCTGACTGGTAGAAGGACTAAGATCAGAAGAGGCTGCCAAGGAAGCGGATGCTGGGGCTGGTGAGTGTGTAGGATCATGAGATAAGAAAAAGTAAGCAAGAAAGAGAAGGGTCAGGAAGAGTCCATCCCCCAGAAAGAACCAGAATCCTCCTTTTTTATCAGCATTACCCTGGACTTCCTTTTCTATTTGGGCCCATAGGTCTGCTGAAGGAGTAATTTCTGCCTCCTTGAACTTTTCTCTCAGTTTATGTTTAAATTGCTCAGATGACATCCCTGAATATTGACTTATGCTGATTATCCTCACTGATTCTCTTTTTTAGCAAAGCTCTTGCACGTGTGTACTGCGATCTTGAGGTACTTTCATTGATTGCCAGCTGTTGGGCTATTTCTTTATGAGAGTAACCTTCTATCGCAAACAGGTTGAATACGATCCTGTATCCGGAAGGTAGGGTTTGAATGAGGCTGAGGAGGTAATCCACACTTAGTTGGTCCACCATCTCAGCAGAGAGTTCGTCTGTGAACTGCTCATCTATATCTACCTCTTTATCCTGCTTTTTCGTTTTTCGGTAATGGTCTATGGCTGTTCTCACCATAATACGCCTCACCCATCCTTCCAGCGAGCCTTTTCCGCTAAAATCTCCTATTTTTTGGAACACCTTGATAAATCCATCCTGCAGTATGTCTTCAGCATCAAATGTGCTACGAGCATAGCGGGCACATACGGCAAGCATTTTAGGGGCCAGCCGTTCATACAGGGCCTTTTGTGCCCTGGCTTCAAACCGTATACATCCTTCTAAGTGTGCCTCTACAGGCTCCGACATACCTGAGGTTTTTTGTTATGACGGCATAACTTACAGAATTGCTGCACAGGGAAGAAAAAAACGTCTTTCCCCAGTCTGAGGAAAGACGTCCATTGTGCATGTACTATCTGTATCCGTTCGGTATCCGCTAGGGAATAACGGCAACGGTTTTCTGCGGATCAAATTGATCTGCTTTCATGTTTTTGTCAACTTGACTGAGGTAGAAACTTCCGGCTATTAACATGGCTGCCAGAACTAATCCACCTACTAGGGTTACTATTCTCTTTTTCATTATTTTTATCTTAACATCCATAGATAATACGCCTGTAAATCACTAAGGGACACCTTCTTCCAGTCTCATTTATCAACCGTGAGCTATTGAGGTGAAATCGTGTAGGAAAACTTCCTTGCTAATAGCTTCTACTCGGATGACGGCCCTTAATTATGGCATACTTCATACTACCTATCCCCTTCACAGTATAGAGGTAAATAAGATAGAAGCTCCCTAACATAGAGAATCAAATGGGAGGGTTATACCCACTAAATTCCCCCGTATTTAAAAATATCCTGTAAAGGATGAATACCCTTTATTTAGATAAGTAGGATTTTACAACCTGATGAGTACGGATCAACCTATATACTTGATGTTAAAGGTAAATATGAGGAAGGGTGAATTATATCCATGTGTGTGTTATCTTTACCACAAAGTGAAAGCATGCTCGGTTTTTGGGAAATACTTATCCTCTTGCTATTTGTAGGGTACCTTGTTATACCTTTTATCAATAAACGCGGAAAATCTATTAAGAAACGTCGCCCAAAAGAACCTAGGGTGATTGATATAGATGATGATAACATAGAGATTATGGATTAGTCTTCCTTGTTTAGTCGAAAAAACTTTCCTAAGAATCCTCGTCTATTTAAGTTCTCCTGCTCCGCTACTTTTTTACTACTTTTTTCTTGTTTTATCGTTTTTGGAGTTTGCCTACTGGCAAGAGGAAGGTTGTGCTGCTGAGAGAGTTGGGTAGCTATTTGCTGATGATAGCTTCTTTTTTCCTCATCCTCTCTGTGGGCCTTGATAAGTGCCTCATGTAGCTGGAGTTCAAGTAGGGGGGAGTCTGTGTAAGCTATGGTAGAAATCCCTTCTTCCAATAGTTGTACGCCTTCAGCTTTCCACCCTCTTTCAGCCAATAAAGTACCCCATTGATAATATGTTTCTGTAGCTGCTAGATAGTTTTTCTCATCTTTTTGAGAATTCCCTATTTGTTGGATGTAGGCAGAAACTTCTTGTCCCTTAGTAAGTGCTAGTAAGCTATTAGCTATTCTATGATGTATTTCTCTGACTTTCTCAGCAGAAAAATTTGAAGGTGGCTCAGAACATAAGCCTGTGTAAGCATCCACTACTTCCTGATAATGTCCCTGCCTAAAAGCTAATTCTCCCATTAGGTATGTTTTCTCTGGATCAGCACTTCTACGAGAACCCAGCTGCTGAGTAAACTGATTAGCAGATTCTGGACTCAGGATAAGTAGGTCCTCCAAATAGGTATAGCTCATACCATCTAGGCTGGATTCCTCAGATCCAAGCCCTAGGGCTGATAACTTGTCTGTGGGGATATCATACTGTAGTCGCTGATCAAAGAAGTAGGAGATATGAATATCTTGAGAATCACTTAAGCCACTTTCCTGTAGTAGGGCAA
>JBCCLI010000262.1:0-9208 GCA_039026975.1 Bacteroidota bacterium
AATGGGGTAACGCTTAAGGTTATAGGGACCAATTATGACAAATATTTTTGGTATAAAGACAATGAGTTCCTCTTGGAAGAAACTTCAGGCTCCATATTTACTGGACCTTATGGAGCAGGAGAATATTCAGTTAAAGGCCTGATTGAAAACTGTGGAGAAACCTTATTATCTACCTCCATCCCGGTAGAAGATTGCCCAGATCCCCTTGACGTAAGCTGTCTGTCCACTACGGCTACCGTCTGGTTGAAACCTGAAACTATGGTGCATGCTGCTAACCAGCTATCTTCCTGGGAAGATGCCAGTGGAAATCAAACGCTATCAGATATACCCTTCGGACTTAGAAATCCCGCTAATACATTAAGCACAGAAGATATTGAGAACTTTTACCCAACGGCTAGGCTGGAAGGGAATAGATTCTTAGAAACCAGGGTGTTAAATAGTTCTTTGTTCAGAAGGCAGGATGAGTTGTCCATGTTTGCGGTATACAAGGCCGGAAATGATGGGATGGTCTTTTCTCAAGGGAATATAGACAGTAGCCAGATTGGACTTTCAGCTTCCAGGGTAATGTTAGGAGATAACCAAAATCCCCTCATCTTTACGGTACCTGTAGGAGATAATCTTGGGTTAGTAAATGCTAATAGGCAGGCAGGGCAGGGGACAGCATTCTTAAATGGAGCTGTAAATGGGCAGAATACCCTTCAGGCGCAAGATTGGGTGAATACCAGGCTTAGTGTGGGAGCCCAAATATCACCTACAGATCTTCCCGAAGCCTTTTTCAATGGAAATTTGGCAGAGCTAATTGTTTTTCCCTTTGCCCAGGATCAACTCCAAAGAGAGAAAATTCAGACCTACCTAGGTTTGAAGTATGGATTCTCTCTGACACATGCATGTACTTCATCCTCAGGCGTAGAACTGTTTGATCCTGCAAGTCCTTTTGCTAATGATATAGCAGGTATAGGCATAGATGATTGCACTAATTTAAACCATAAGCAATCCAAGAGCAGAAATGCTACTGCTATTCTAACCGTAGGATTAGGAGACATTCGACCCTTAAATAGCCTAAATCAGAATGAATTTGGTGAAGACTTATCCTACACACTGTGGGGGCATGATACCGCTCCCTTAGCCTTGGAAAGGGCCATTACGGGTAATGATACGGTAGGATGTTTAGCCATGGAACGTAGCTGGATGATCTCAGAACCTTTAAAGGAAGTAGCTACCCTTAAGCTAGCCATCCCAGATACTTTCCCAGTTTCCTATCTCATCATCAGCAATGACCAGGATTTTAGTAACGGAGAAGAAACTTTTATTCAATTAGAGAATGATGGACAAGGAAACCTTACTGCTTCCCATGATTTTGAAGATGGGCAATACCTAACCTTTGCTATAGCGCGAGTAGTGGCCGTAGCCAGCCCAGATACTTCCATTTGTATGGGAGAAAGTGTGTTGCTCTCGGTGAATGAAGCAAGTAAGTATGCATGGTCTACCCCAACTAATAATGACTTGGCAGATGGAAGCAGCAGAACCCCTACTGCCACCATAACTGAAACAGGCTACTTCTATATAGAAACTACGGATGTGAATGGCTGCTTAAGTAGGGATTCGGTATTGGTGAGTATGCTTCCGCTACCGCCAGTAGAAGCAGGGGATGATGAGGAAATCTGTTTAAATGAAGAAATCAAGCTGGAAGCCTCAGGTGCGCTTAGCTATCAGTGGGAAGCTCACCCCTCCTTATCAGCTACGGATATTCCTACCCCTACGGTAACTCCCACCACTACGACCACCTACAGAGTAGTAGGGACAGATGCCAATGGCTGTAGCCATACAGATTCTGTAACCGTAGTGGTCCATGAACTACCTATAGCTGATGCAGGAGCAGATGTAGCTATATGTGTAGGAGATACTACTCAGCTTGTGGGACAGGGGGCTAGTCAGGTTAATTGGCAGGGAACGGGTTTATCTGATGCCAATATTTCTGATCCATTAGTCTATCCTGGGCTGGATCAGGAATATATTCTTACTGTAACAGATGAGAATAGCTGTACGGATACTGATACCGTCTTTGTAAAGATACATGCGCTACCAAATGCAGAAGCTGGAAATGACATAGCCGTTTGTATAGGAGATTCCGCCCAACTATCTGCCAGTGGAGGCATCGTATATGAGTGGGAGGCTGTAGCAGGTATATCCAACAGATCCATGGCAGATCCAGCTGTATTAGTAGCAGCCTCTAACACCCTTACGGTAAAAGTAACAGATGCTAATGGCTGTATGGCAGAAGATTCTGTCTTTGTATTGGTACATCCGCTACCGCCAGTAGAAGCAGGGGATGATGAGGAAATCTGCCTGAATGAAGAAATCAAGCTGAAAGCCTCAGGTGCACTTAGCTATCAGTGGGAAGCTCACCCCTCCTTATCAGCTACGGATATTCTTGCTCCTACGGTAACTCCCACCACCACGACCACCTACAGAGTAGTAGGGACAGATGCCAATGGCTGTAGCCATACAGATTCTGTAACCGTAGTGGTCCATGAGTTGCCCATAGCTGATGCAGGAGCAGATACCGCTATTTGCACAGGGGATACCACTCAACTGGCTGCTAAAGGAGGTATACGCTATACTTGGGAGAATGCGCCAAGCTTGTCTGAAACAGATGTTGCTGATCCATTAGCCTATCCTACCCAGGATCAACTTTATATTCTCACAGTTACAGATATTCATAATTGTACGGATAGGGATTCTGTTTTCATTCAGGTGTATGAATTGCCAAATGCGGAAGCAGGGGATGATATAGCTGTATGTATAGGGGATTCTACCCAGTTATCAGCTACAGGAGGGGTTTCCTATGAATGGGAAGCTACAAATGGAATGTCTGACAGACTGATTGCTACCCCCAAGGTATTATTAGCAGGCTCTACTAATTTACGAGTACAAGTTACGGATGCTAACACGTGCATGGCTGAGGATTCTGTCTTTGTCCTGGTACATCCGCTACCTCCTGTAGAGGCTGGGGAAGAACAGGAACTCTGCCTTAATGAGGAAGTTCAGCTAGGTGCTTCAGGGGCTACCTCTTACCAATGGGAGGCAGATGCTAGTCTGTCAGCCATAAATATAGCAGATCCCATGGCCAGCCCAAGGGCCACCCTGATCTACACAGTAGAAGGAACAGATGATAATGGCTGCCAAAACCGGGATTCTGTCAACATAGTGGTTCACATGCTACCTACGGCTAATGCAGGAAAAGATACCGCTATTTGTGTGGGGGATACTACCCATCTGTCAGGAGATGGGGGCACACAGTATGCCTGGCAGCAGGAGAGAAGTCTCTCAGCCACAGATATTGCAGATCCTGTGGCTTATCCTACCCAGGATCAATTATATGTACTAAGGGTCACGGATATCCACAGCTGCACAGATACTGATTCTGTTTTCATTCAGGTGTATGAATTGCCAAATGCGGAAGCAGGGGATGATATAGCTGTATGTATAGGGGATTCTACCCAGTTATCAGCTACAGGAGGGATAGCTTATGAATGGGAAGCTATTAGCGGCATAGCTGACATATCTGTTGCCAACCCTAAGTTACTGCTAGCTGGTTCTAGCACCATAAGCGTCCTGGTGACAGATGCTAATGGCTGCATGGCTGAAGATTCTGTCTTTGTCCTGGTAAATGCTCTGCCGCTGGTAGAGGCAGGTGTGGAACAGGAGATTTGTCTGTTTGAGGATGCCCAGTTACAAGCTTCTGGAGCCAATACCTATCAATGGAGACTCAATGCCAGTTTGTCAGGTACGGGAATAGCCAATCCTGTTGCCAGCCCTGTGATGACTACCTTGTATCAGGTGGAAGGTACGGATCAGAATGGCTGTAAAGCCTCAGATAGCCTTTGGGTAAAAGTATATCCACTTCCTGTGATAGATGTGCAGGATTCAGTCAGTATTTGTGAAGGAGAATCTGTCGTGCTGGGCGCCTTTACAAATAGTTCTCTCCCACTATTTTGGAGTAATGGAGAGACAGGAGAAAGTATTTTACTTGAGAATCCCGAAGAACAATACTACCAGGTAGTCGCTACCACTACCATGGGCTGTAAGGATTCTGCCAGAACATTCCTGGAAATTATTCCTCTTCCGGAAGCTATTTTCTCTGTAGATAAAGATTTCGATGTGGAAATGCTGGAAGTGTCCTTTGTCAATGAAAGTTTGAATGCTACCAGCTATTCCTGGGAGTTTGGGGATAGGGCTACTTCTACAGAAGAAAACCCTACCCATACCTACACCCTTACCGGAGAGTATGAGACTGAGCTGATAGCCTATAATGAGTTAGGCTGTCCTGATACCACTTCCGTGGGCCCCTTGACGGTTCAGAATATTCGGATATTTATTCCTTCAGCTTTCAGCCCTAACGGGGATGGAAAGAATGATGAATACTTTGTAGTAGCCAATGGCGTAGAAGCACTTAGCATCCAAATTTTTGATAGGTGGGGTAAAGTGATCACAGAATTAAATAGTGCTAATGCTACTTGGGATGGAACCTTAAATGGCCAACCTGTACCTCTAGGTACTTATCCCGTAACGGTAAGAGGGATTTCAGGGAAGAGAAGATTACCCATAAAAAGTTCTGGTACTATTGTGCTGTTTAGGTAAAGAGAAGATTATCCAATGCTCATTCATCCGGCAGTTGAAATAGCCGGTTCATGTGAATGGATGAGCCTGGCCACTATATGATGTGGCAGTAGAACCGGGCCTACTGCTTCAAAAGCTTTTGATTGAGTTTTAAAACATTCTCCGAATCATAGCCCCTAAGGATATAGAGGCCCCTCTGTAGCTCGCTTACTTCCAGGCTGTTCAAGTTAGGTCCCCTAACTGCTTTGACTTTTCTTCCTTGAAGGTCAAAAAGTTCCAGGCGGCTGAGTTGAGGATTACCTGAAAGTCTCAGGGTGGAAGAAACAGGGTTAGGGTAGATAGCTACCCCTGATGCTAGCTCTTCTGTGGAGAGCACAATGCTTTCCTGGGTGTAGGTGCCTATAAACAATCCTTGCCCATGGGTAGCTGCCAGAATCTTGGAATCACTTTCTCGGAGGTCAAACATATCCACACGCAAGTCTGGAAGCCCTTCATTATAATCTACCCATCCAGCTTCAGGATCTGAGATACTTTCTAGCCCCCATATGCCCACCTCAGTAGCTAAAATGACTTGGTCATCACTGCCGGGATTAAACCGCCCCCACCTAACAGGCATGTCGGGGAGGTCTCGCTCTAGGTTGGTCCAGGTAGCTCCTCCATCAGTGGTATGCCAGACAGAGGCTATGCCAAAATTGGAGAAGGTAACCAATAGGTTTAAGGGGTCAGCTCCTACATCCAGCGCAGAGATATAGCCATCTGGTAATTGTCCATTATCTATTCTGGAAGTGGAGGGAGCATAGGGAAGACCAGTAACCTTATACACCTTTCCGTTCTCCGTACCGAAAAATAGATCTTTATCTGTAGCAGTAGAGGTAGCTGATAATTGTAGGGCGGTGATAGCTTCTCTCAAACCCGCATTTAAGGGAGCTAAGGTTAGGGTGTCTAGCCCTAAGCTATTCTTGCCCAGGTATTTGTTGACATTGACTATCTGCAGGGTGTCATAGTATCTACCAGCTAATCCAGCATACAATCCCCCAAAGGAGCTTGTGGCTGTGTTTGAATATAGCAGGTTAGCTTGGTCATCATAAACCACTGGATTTACAAAGAGCCCATTGATGATTCTCCCGTAAAAGTAGGTAGTATCCTGAATATGGAAGTAGTATCTATTTCCATACACCATGCTGATACCTATATCATCATCCCTGTCGAAGAAGTTGAAGCCTCCATCTCCTCCAGAAATCATGGACTCTTCTTCACTGCTGCCCGTCCAATTTCTGTAGATAGACCCATTATCCTGGGTTCCCCCTATGGCTTCCATTCTCCCTTCATCAGGATGAAGGGCGGCATGGTAGTATTGGGTGGTATTTAAGCGGTTGAGGGCCCTTTTAAAGAATGGAAACGGCTGAACGGGATTTTCAGGGTTTATCTGATCTGTTAAGTCCAATTGTTCCGTGTAAAAAATTCCTCCGTCTGTGGTGATGAGTAACTCATTAGGATTTCCATTAAAAAACTGTAGATCGTGTATGTCTCCATGAACGTACCGATCAGATAAGGATTCTACTCTATTTCCATACCAGTAGGAGAGCTGAATCCAGTCTGACTCTATCACCTCTTCTCCTTCAGAGGCGTCATTTAATACGTATAAGTCCAGTCCCCCGATAAGTACCTTATGTTCATTATTGGGATCTATGACTAGGGACAAGGCATGCCAGGGGATGTTAAATGCTCTCCTTGGGATGGTAATCTGAGACCATGTTTGCCCTCCATCTAAGCTCTGGTGTAAAAAGGTGAAGTAATCCCGCAGTTGGTTCAGATCGTTAAACTGCCCTATGGTGAAGAGGTAATAGAGGTGATCAGGGTTAGCAGGAGCAGGTTTAAGGATGGATCTTCCTGGGTAATACCCACCTTCTGACCAGAAGGTGTTAAATTCATCATGGAGAACGGACCAATCTTCCCCATCTTGACTGACCAGCATAACGGATCCTCCTATGTTTTTAGAATTTCGCATGGTAGATAGGTAGATGTTCCCTTTCTGGGTATCTACTTCTATATCAGCTACCTGATAGGAGGTGTTTTCTCCTTCAATTAATGGTAGTACCTGCTGCCATGATTCCCCTCCATTTATGGATCTGTACAGGCCTTCCTGTACAAAAGTTCTGGTTTCATAGGCCCCAGATCCCACTGCAGCATAAAGTACACTTACGCCTTCTTCCTCTCTTACAGCCAGGTCATTCACGTAGTAGAAGCTTACAGTGGAGGGGAGTAATTCCCAGGAGTCTCCTCCGTCTGAGGAACGATAAATCCCACTTCCTAATCCTGTAGACTCTCGGTAATTAATAAAAGCTGTGTAGGATTCTCCTGTGCCGAGGTATAGGACATTTTCATTTATAGGGTCTTCTGCCAGGCAGTTTACCGCATTTCCTTCAAATCCTTTTACTTGTGTCCAAGCCTGATTCTCCTTAAAATTTTCATTTTTCCAAAGTCCTCCACTCACAGAGCCAGTAAATACAGTCCCGGAAGAGGACTGATAGTACAGAGCCCTGGATCTACCTGGTGTTTGGGTAGTAATTTGTTCCCACTGAAAGTCATTTTCTCCTACTTGTCGCTGGTGGGTAAATCGCTTTCTGGCTAGCTGGCTTCTCACCTGGGTAAGTCGCTCGAAGGGGTAGGTATGGGTGCTGCGGTCCTCCACCATGTAGAGGTTCTGCAGCTGCGCCCTGTCTGGTCCATCCGGGAAGATGCGGGGTTCAGAAGCTTCCTCCTGGATAGATGAGGTACAGTTAGTAAGGAGAAAACATCCCAGGAGGAGAGAAAAGTAAAAGAGGGTGTAAGGTAGTTTCATGTGGAGAGGTTTATGAATCAAATATACTTTTTTTCATAAGAAACATATCCCCACACATGAAGAAAAGATAATTGGAGGGTTCCTAAGGAGTTATTTCTCCAGTAAGGCATATCTGGTTTTTTTACTGACTGTCAGTGCGCCGCTGGATGTTAGGCTCAGTATCCCATCATAGGTAATCCAACGTCCTTGGTCTATGGAAAACTCAGCTGTGGCCTGATAGGAAAAGCTCATCTTTGTTAACACCTCCTCAAAGTCCCCTTGAAAAACGGAAATTGTCTTAACCCTTCCTTGAACATACTCTACAATATCATAGGTAATAGTAGCAATGGTTACCCCTTCAACTGTATTAATATCCACAAGGCTTACTTCATTTTTATAATAAGCACTATCACATTGAAAGTTGTGATCATTATTAATCAGGTGGGTAGTTAATGGCCATTTATCACCTATTTTCACGGGTTCAGTAGGGAGTTGGAAGAATAGGGCAATCAGGTTTTTCTGATTACTTCTTACCCAGAAGCTATGGATTTCACCTGAAGGATAGACAGATCCTCTAAGAACAACTTCATTATTTCTGGCTTCTAGTGCTTGGAGAAAACCTGGATCTGCTAGCAGGGTACTGTCATCTACCACATGTTTCAAGTCTACGGTAGGGACTGAGGTCATGACTATATCTATCACATCTCCTTTTTCAGTAGAGAGCGTAGTGATATAATCCAGATTTTTATACACCTGAGTATACCTGTTTATGAATTCCTTCTTTTCCTGAAGCGCAGTATCACTACTATCTGGAAATGCCTTAAATAAGCTCTCCAATTCCATATCTGTAGAAGCACTATCTATTTCACTCATGATAGTGGTATAAACCAAGGGTTCGCCTTTTGCTACTTTCCAGCTAAGGTCTATCGCTTTGTCTTCTTGACTGAGCGTGTGGAGACTATGCCCAACGCAAAGGGCTAATAATAAATATTTCATTTTTTCTTTTGTTTAGTTTTGTTGGGGGACTTAGCCCCCTCTTTCACCTCCTATCTAGCATGAGTAGCCTTTCTACTAACCATCAGAACATAAACGTTTTTGCCCATTCCATATTAGCAGTTGAGCTATGGGATATCCTATTTTCTAACGCTAGAGATCTTGGATAGGCTTTCCAGCCTGACGTTAGTTACTCCAATAGTCATAAGCAGCCATAGCAGCCTTAGCTATGGTTTGTTCTCGTTTTTCTTGAGAATCATAGGAGTCCATGATAAATACGGATATAGCCAAGTGCGTTCCATCTGGTAGGTAGATGATGCCTGTATCATTCGTAGCTCTACATAATCCATCATAGGTTCTGGCGGTACCCGTTTTGTGGGCTACCACTGTCCCTTTAGGAAGTAAGCCTTTGATACGCTTATCAAACCATTTATTAGAAACCAGCATGAAGTCCAGCAGTAGTTTCTTACTTTCTGGCGTTAGATAATCTTCTTCAAGGAAGACGTGGAAGAGTGTACTCATGGCTGCAGGTGTAGACCAGTTCTGGTATTGGATGGTGTCCTGAGCTACCTGGATCATTTCTGTGGTAGAGATGGCTATCTGCTTCACACCAAGCTTATGGATTTCTTCTTCGACCTTCTCCGTTCCCCCCAACAATCTCAGGAGCACATCACAAGCTGTGCCATCACTGCCTGAGACATTGTATTCCAGGATTTCTCTTAAAGGAAGACTGACGCCGCCCGGATATTTGTTGCGTATGGGACTGTGCCCAGC
>JBCCLI010000263.1:0-9193 GCA_039026975.1 Bacteroidota bacterium
TAGAGGACTACCCCAGCAGAAGCGCCTCCCAGCATTTGTAGCACCTGATGAATGCTTTTCCCATTCTTCAAAGAATGAAATTCTTCCAGGCTACCATTTATCCCTGTAGAGTGTACCCTTACGAGCACGGCTTGATCTTCTGTCCATCTTCCCTTAGTAAGGGCTATATGTACATCACCAGTAATAGCTTGTTCATAAAAGTGAAGGGTAAGCTCAGGATCATCAGGTAGCTGATAGCTACCCTTTTTAGTGATGAGGGTTTCATGGCTTAATCTATAGGAAATAAGGTCCTGGATGGTAATCAGCTTCAACCCAAAGCGGTCAGCCACTTTTCGGAGGTCAGGAAGTCTGGCCATGGTCCCATCCTCATTCATGATTTCCACTATTACCGCAGCAGGCTCAAAACCAGCTAGCCTGGCCAGGTCTATTCCGGCTTCTGTATGTCCTGTCCGACGAAGAACGCCTCCCTTCTTAGCCCGCAGCGGGAAAATATGTCCAGGTCTGGCAAAATCTTCAGGATCTGTTTCTGGCCTGATCAGTGCTTGGACTGTTTTAGATCTGTCTGAGGCAGAAATCCCCGTAGTACAGCCATCTTTTAAATAATCAACAGAAACAGTAAAGGCAGTCTTAAAATGGTCAGAATTAGCTTCCTGGTTGACCATCAGGGATAAGCCTAAGGCATCACATCTATCTTCCGTCAGAGGGGCGCATATAAGACCTCTCCCATGAGTAGCCATGAAGTTAATTACAGCTGAAGTGACGTGTCGGGCAGCTATCACAAAATCACCTTCATTCTCTCTATCTTCATCATCTACTACGATTACCATCTTCCCCCTTCTGATATCTTCTATAGCGGAAGCAATACTGTCAATTCTGATAGTGTCCATATACGTTTTAAGTTGGTCGCGGTAAGAAAGTGGGCCTTTAGGTTAATGAAAAGTATAGATTTGTTAATATATAAGTCCGATCTTATAACAAAGCTTGATTTTTGTTGAAAAAAAATGCATTATAGTGGAACATTAGCACATAAAAGTTAAACGCACATAGCTTTTTGTTTAAAACCTATAGCTGGAAAATGCAAGTTACATCCACAAGAACCGAAAAAGCCCTTTTAGAAAGGACAGCTGGTAGCCTGAAAGCCATAGCACATCCTGTAAGACTTGCTATGATTGATCTCCTTAAGGATGGAAGGAGAATGAACGTGACCCAAATTTACAACGAACTTGGCTTAGAACAAGCGGTCGCCTCCCAACATTTAAGTATCCTAAAGGATAAAAATGTATTTGACTCCAAAAGGCAAGGTAAGCATTCCTTCTATTTTCTTAAGCATCCTTGCGTAGTTGAAATCATAGATGTGATTCTAAGCACCTATGATATTGAACTAGAGTAGGCGGAAATGATTAGCTGTCATTTTCTAAAGAGTATGCGTTAGTTAATACTAACGCACATTCCGGACCTACGTTACAAATCAAATCTATTATTGACAGATTGGGCTTAAATTCACCAAACACCTGATCATAGTCAGTGGGCCTAAACCACTGAGGAAGGGCCGAGGCATTTATTGAAAATGCTTTTCTGTAGTCTTTTCCTGTACTTACTTCTCCCTGCCCTGGCAGGATCTGCATCCTTATATCCAATTGTAGTAATTCTATTACTGTCTGCAGTACACGCATGAGCTGATCCACCAGCCCATGAGCAGGTGCCTCAAAACAGCTTGAGAGTTCCGATTCATAATATTCAAAATAAGGAGAATTTTTATAGGAGAATAAAATAGACCTCCAATGTTGCTGTGGCCAATTCTCACGGAAAGAAATTTCTTTCTCACTAATACGCTTATGATAGCCCTTTCTTCCTACCGGTAATACCAGGGGAACTATTCCGTTAGGGCCTTTAATGAGGGTTCTGGTGGTATAGCGTTGTTTTCTATAAGTAGCATTGGTATCCAGGAAAATATGTTTTTCCTTCAGGGCTGCGGTAAACCAGGAGATAGGTGGAAAGTAAAATATGGGGAAAACAGCACTTCCTTGAGATAGCATATGCATCAATTATATAGAATTATTACGACTTTCCTGTTAACTTTCGGGGAAATGAAGCTTCTATTAAGCCACAGTAAGATGTTGAAAAGATGGGTGTTAGGCCTTTTCCTTCTACTTATGTTGGGACAGGCGCAGGCAGAGGTTACCTTTTACATGGATATCTGCCGATTTCAGAGCCAGTTTAATAATAAGAATACCTTTGTTGCGATCAACCTGGCAGTGGATGGGAGTTCCCTGTTTTGGAAAGCAGGAGAGGGAGATTCCTTTCAGGCGACAGTCAACCTCGATATTGCGCTTTTCCTCCTGTTAGGGAATGATACCCTCAAAAGTTTTGAGGATAATATCAATCTGCTAAGCCTTCCAGTGGAGGACTCCACCCAAAATCAGAAAGCGGCTTTAATCCCCTATGTGCAAAACATAGAGATTTCTCCGGAAAGAAGTCCCGGTAAATACCTGCTTCGGGTTATAGCCAGGGATGTGAATAAGCTTAATGGAAAAGCTTCCATGGCTCTGAGAGAATTTGAAATGAGTGCCCCTACTACCAACAGCCCTATTTTTAGTGATTTGGCCTTCATCACTTCTATGGGAAGGATACAGGAAGGAGAGGAAGAAGATATGTTCTCCCGACCTCAAGGCTCATTTAAGACTTACGTCATTCCTTTTCCTACCAGTGGAATCTACATTAACCAGGATACCTTGAAGTATTATGTAGAGTTTTATAACGCCAATATGGTAGTGGAAAAGAACTTTGCCATACGCTCGCGTATTAAGCAGGGGGATACTTTTATTCAAGGATACACTAAAGTAGAGGAAAAAAAGAGGGCCAGTTTTAGAAACTATCACAATAGCTTTTTTGATATCAGCGAGTTAGAGTCTCAAACCTACTACCTCATTGTAGATCTGCTGGGGGAAGATAACCGCCTGATTAGGAGCACCAGCAAGAAGTTTATTGTGGTAAACCAGCGAGTAGAACCAGAATTTTATCGCTATGTAGCCAATAAAGATGTGGCTGGGATTTTCAGTGAGTATACTGAAAGTCAATTAGAAACCTATCTACAAACCCTCAGCCCTATAAGTACAGAACAGGAAAACAGTTTTATTCAAGCCCTGCAAAAGCAAACCAGGGATTCTTATGAAATGAAGAAGAACTACCTATATAGCTTCTGGAGTAAAAGGGTAAGAACGGGTCAGTCAGTAGCAGGCCTATGGAGAACTCACCTTGCTGCCTTAGCCTATACAGATCAATATTTCAGAGTGGGTAATCAAGAAGGTTGGGAGACAGACAGGGGGAGAATTTTCCTAAAATATGGTATCCCCAGTGATACTGAACGCTACCCTTCAGAGACGGGTGTCATTCCCTATGAAATCTGGCGGTATGATAGGTTGGATGCCCAAACCAATGTAGAGTTTGTCTTTGCGGATATGGGCCAACCCGCGAATGACTATCAGCTCCTCCACTCCAACAAATACAATGAGATAAATAATCCCAATTGGAAGGCCCAACTCCTAAATAGAGGAAGAGTACCTGCCTTACAGGATTTTGAAGAAGACCGTACTACCCCTAATCAGCGGTATGATACTAAACTGATCATTAGGGATTAGGCTATGAGTAAATTGGATGAGCGTGAGAAACTGAAGGGCATGAATCGCGTCCTGTTTCCCCTGGTGTACGGAATATTATACCTCATCAGCCTCTTACCTATGTGGGTATTGTTGAGAGTGAGTGATTTCTTCTTTCTCATCGTCTACAGGCTACTAGGGTATAGGAAGAAAGTAGTTTTTGATAATCTTAAGCGTGCCTTCCCAGATAAGCCTGATAAAGAACTGCAAAACATCCGGAAAAAATTCTATCAGCATTTATGTGATACCTTCCTTGAGACAATCAAAAGCCTGAGCCTGGGTGATAAAGAGCTTGGTAAAAGGGTAGTACTTAAAACGCCTGAGAGCATAGAAGAGATCAGGCAGCATGAAAAAGGGAATGTAATCTACTGTACGCATTACGGAAATTTCGAATGGATGCTGGCTTGCTGGGATTTACATCTGGATCTACCCACTTATGGGATTTATACCCGGATTAAAAATCCTGTGTTAGGAAGGCTTATCAGGGTCATGCGTATCAAAAGGGGCATGGTACCCATCAGGATGCAAAATGCCATGAGGGAGTCTTTAAAGGCCCTTAGATCGCCGGGTGTGATAGGGTTTATCAATGATCAATCTCCCAGTAGGGAACCTATTCTGTACTTTAGCTCCTTATTAGGGATACCTACGGCTATACATACAGCTGCAGCCAAGCTGGCCCTGAAGACTAAATCAAGGGTATATTTTACAGATATGAGAAAGGTAGGCAGAGGGAAATACGAGATGCATGTCATCAGAATCCCAACAGAACGGTTTTACCCTTACTCAGAGGAGAATGCAGAGAGACTGACAGACGAGTATCATGTGTATCTGGAGAAAGCTATCAGAGAGGCCCCCCCTTACTGGTTATGGTCTCATAGAAGATGGAAACACAGTCCTAAAGAGGGAGATAGGCTTTCAGGAGCCCTTGTATCGGCCTATGAGGGGTAGAGAGGATTTTCAATCTACTGTTTTCGTAATGATTTTGACTAAGAATTTTACTTAGTAGGCTATTAAGTTTGAATTTTCATATTTTAGCAATGAGAGAGAGGTGGCCGACACTCTCCTGACGTATCGGGAAGGGGAAAGTGGGACGCACTAGAGAATCCACGCGTTTTATTTTCTTTTTTGGCAATTGAAAAAGAATGTCAATGAGAGGAGTGGAAAGCCCACAGAAGGCAACGTAGCACTGGAGACGTAAGTTCTTTTGAATTAGATGACTTTATTCAGTGTCAAGCCTTTCAAAAGTTAAATCGATTAATACAAGGAAGTATGTTCAACTTGGGGGATATGATGGGAAAGATCCAGGAGATGCAGTCTCGTTTGAAAGAGGTCAAAGAGCAGCTGGATGATATCACCGTAGAATCAGAAGCCGGGGGGGGAATGGTGAGAGTTACTGCTAATGCTAACAGAAAAGTATTGAAGATAAAGCTAGATCCAGATATCATAGATAAGGATGATCCTGAGATTATGGAAGATCTCATTACCGCGGCGGTAAATCGGGCACTGGAACAGGCAGAAGCACGTGGAAGAGAAGAACTACAGGATGCTACCAAGGGCATCATCCCCAACATTCCCGGTATGGATTTAAGTAATTTTGGTTTGGGTTAATCTATGAGGGAGGTAACCGTAGTCATTCTCAACTGGAATGGCCAGCAACTGCTTGAACAATTCCTTCCTTCCGTTCTAGCCAGCACCTACACCCAAGCTGAGATCTGGGTAGCTGATAATGGCTCTACAGATAGTAGCATAGCCTTTGTGAAAGCGAGTTTCCCTCAGGTCAAAGTAGTAGAATTAGGAAAGAACTACGGTTTTGCTGAAGGGAATAATAGAGCCGTAGCCCGGGTAGAAACCCCTTATGTCATTTTGTTGAACTCAGACGTGGAGGTAGACCCTAACTGGATAGGGCCATTAGTTTCTGTACTTGAGAATAATCCTGAGGTAGCGGCTGTCCAGCCTAAAATCCGATCCTACCACAACAAAGAATACTTCGAATATGCAGGTGCGGCGGGAGGCATGATAGATAAGTTAGGGTATCCCTTTTGTAGAGGAAGGGTGTTTGACCACCTGGAGAAGGATGAGGGGCAGTATGAGGAAGCAGCCGATATTTTCTGGGCATCTGGGGCCTGTTGTGCCATCAGAACGTCTGTGATCAAGGAGCTAGGTTTATTTGATGGAAGCTACTTTGCTCATATGGAAGAGATAGACTTCTGCTGGCGAGTGCTGAATCATGGCTACCGAGTAGTCTATGAACCTAACTCTCTGGTATATCATGTGGGAGGAGGCACGTTGGATTATGGAAATCCCAGAAAGACCTTCCTTAATGTGAGAAATAGTCTGGCCACCCTAATGAAAAACCTTCCTAAGGGACAGGTATTTCCTAAAATTTTCGCTCGCTTACTACTGGATGGAGTTTGGGGGATACAGCTCCTGATCAAGGGACAGTTTGCCGGATTTTGGGCTATCATTCGGGCTCACTTTGCTTTCTACGGTAGGCTAGGGGCGTATCGCAGATTTCGAAGGGAGGTGTACAAGACTCCCCCTGAGCACATACCTTCTTCAGGTTTATTCAAGGGAAGTATAGTTTGGGACTATTTTGTGAAGGGGCGGAAAGTAAGTTAGTCCTCCAATATCTTCTTCACCCGTCCCACTTCACCTGTATCCAGCATCACTTTAATTCCATGGGGATGAGTGGCTGATTTGGTGAGAATGCGCTTGACGAATCCCTCTGTTAATTCTCCGGTACGCTGATGATGTTTCTGAACGATGGCCACCTCCACGCCAATCTTGATGTCTTTTCTTTGGGTTCCCTGATCCATGCTGGAAGATAAACATCTATTCTTTACCTAAAAGAGGGAAAGTTTGCACGCAAAGCTGCTAAGGCGCAAAGAATATCGTATCAGTATGGCACATTTTTTTGTTCCACCTTGAAACAAAGGAGGGAAATTTAAATGAGGGTGCTAACAGTAAACGTCTGATGATTAGGGATTTGTGCCTATGGAATAGAACTTGGCATGTATCATGACAGCAACCTCAACAAACTTTCATCATGCTACGCAATTACTTCTTAATTACCTGGCGCAACCTCAAGCGCAATCCCCTCTACTTGGGGTTAAACATACTAGGACTTTCCATCGGCATTGCCGCTACCTTATTGGTATGGCATTATGTGATTTACCAGAAGAGCTATGATACTTCCTTTGAAGCCAAAGGAGAGCTCTACCGCGTAAATCTTGACAGGTATGATGATGGAGAGCTCTCTACTCAGTGGGCCTCAGGAGCCGCAGGGATAGGGAATGCTATGAAAGAGGAGTTTCCAGAAGTAGTAGAGTTTGCAAAGTTCCATAGCCTGGAAGGGATCTATGAGTATGATCAACAAACCTTTAGGGAGACTAAATCCTATTTTGGGACAGCCTCAGTCTTTGAAATGTTTGATCTGGAAATTCTTCAAGGAAATCCGGTAAAAGACTTCGAACGACCTCAGACAGTGGCCATATCTGAGAGCATAGCTAACAAGTATTTTGGAGAAGAAGATCCTGTGGGGAAAAGACTTCAGTTTAGTAGGGAAGGAGAAGTAGAAGTGGTTGGGGTCTTTAAAGACTTACCTTCCAATACCCATCTTGATTTTAACATGCTGGTCTCCTATCAGACTCAAATTAAAAACTGGGGGGAGAATGTAGAAAATGCCTTTTACTGGGACGGATTTATCACATATGTGAAGTTAAAACAAGGAACAGATCCTTTATATCTAGCTGAAAAGACAAATGAATTCATAGCAGCAAAAGAGGCAGAAATGTTGGAGAAATTCAATCATAGAATGGATTTCACCCTCATGCCAGTCGGGGATATTCATTTAGGTTCAAGTTTTCTGGGAGAATTCAAGTCTAATGGAGATGCAAAATCAGTAGGTTTCCTGACATTGATAGGGTTTTTGATCATTATCATTGCCTGGATTAATTATATCAACCTCTCCACAGCCAGAGCAGTAGATAGAGGGAAAGAGGTAGGGGTAAGAAAAACCAATGGCGCCACTAAGCAGCATTTAGTAATGCAGTTTCTCTTTGAAGCATTAGTGATCAACTTATTTGCAGGCTTTATTGGGTTGTACTTCTATCAGCTAGCCGCTCCCTATTTAGATATTCTAGCTGAAACGGAAACCAACTTTTCTCTATGGGAAATCCCATTATTTATTCCCGTTTTCCTGGGTGTGATACTGATAGGAGCACTTATTTCAGGCTTTTATCCAGCCATGGTCCTTTCCTCTTTTAATCCCATTAACTCCCTCAAAGGGACTTTTAACCTTCCCGGTAGTGGAGCTTCCACCCTTTTTTCTCATAATCAGCTTAGAAAGGGGCTGGTCATTTTCCAGTTTGCTACCTCTATTATCCTGATCGCAGCAACATTTACCATATTTAGGCAGCTAAGCTTTATGCAGAATTATGATAAAGGAGTGGACTTAGAACAGGTAGTAGTGGTCAGGGGGCCAGGGGTTACAGATTCTACTTTTAATGATAAGATGGCCAACTTCCTTAGACGTGTAGATCAGACAGCAGGAGTATCATCTACTGCAACTTCCACATCTGTTCCAGGGATCACCTATAAATTTAATGTAGGGACTACCCGTAGATGGGGCGCACCTGAAAGTGAAGGGAAGCAGTTAGATATGCTGACGGTCAATGATGATTTTATTGAAATGTATGGGGTGGAAATGATAGCAGGAGAAAACTTCTCTGCTGAAATATATGCTGATACTAACTATATGATGCTGAATGAGGCAGGGGTAAAATTACTAGGGTTAGGAACGCCTGAAGAAGCCCTTGGCCAACAGATCGATCAGTGGGGAGATCGTTTAACGATTAAAGGAGTATTTAAAGATTTCTATCACCGCTCTATCAAGAATGAACCTATACCGACTATATACCGTTACTGGCCTTATGTCAATCAGTACCAGTCTATCAAAGTAGAAACAGCTGCCTTGGAAACCGTTATCCCTAATGTGCAGGAAGCATTTGAAAGTACCTTTCCCGGAAATCCCTTTGAGTATTTCTTTGCAGATGAAAAGTATGGACAGTTATACAAGGCGGAGCAAACCTCGGGGAAAATATTCAGTTTATTTTCTCTATTGGCAGTGGCAGTAGCCTGCTTAGGGCTGTTCGGTTTAATCTCTTATTCACTCGTAAGAAGAACCAAAGAGATAGGGATCAGAAAAGTATTGGGGGCTACTTACCAGCATATATTAGGGCTCCTATTAAAGGATTTCCTTTTCCTGGTCATTTTTGCAGGATTGATTGCTATCCCTTTCACCTGGTGGGCTATCACTAGTTGGTTGGAGGAGTACCCGCAAAGAATTGGCATCCAAATAGATTTATTTATTCTTCCGGTAATAGTGGTGATGGGATTGGCCTTGCTTACCATCTTAAGGTCAACCATTATCTCTGCACAGGCTAAGCCAGTTGATTCGTTAAGAGTTGACTAGTAAATTCTCTAGGAACAGGTATATTCGGGATGCTTATCCACAGCATCCCGAATATACCTGGAGA
>JBCCLI010000264.1:0-9119 GCA_039026975.1 Bacteroidota bacterium
GTTAGGTTTACCTGATGTAAGTAAGCTGATTTTTAATCCAGGGGAGAAAGGTCATAATTTTGAGCATCAAAATACTTGATCCGGTTAGGGATAGCTTTTTCTATAATAGCCTTCATCTTCTCTGTGATTCTATCTGATTTACATTTTACTGCTAAATAAAGTAGGATAGATTCTGCTCCATCCTCTCGGCGAGGATTATCACGCGCATAGGTAGAAATAAAGGTAGGATCGGCCTCTACAGCGGCAGTCCAGGCAGGGTCCTGGTAAATATACTGGTCCAGGGATACATGGGCAGCCTCATGGATCAAGGTCTCAATCATATTTCCTACTCGTAAGTATTCTTCTCCTTGCTGAACATGAACCAAGATGTCATTAGAACCTCCCCCAAAAGGCTCATTCCCATCATGAATGGAGACCGTTTTCACATCTGTCATTAGAAAAGCAGGAATAACTCCTACATACTCAGCATACTCTTCTGCATAAGCCTTTGCCTGGCTCTCGCTAAATTCAGGATTAACTTGTATATCCACTTTCTGCCCATTCTCATAGGTAGCCTCATATACATGCGCATTGAAGCGTTCCCAGTTAGCTATTCTCCTATCATACATGATCCTTTCTTCCTGCCCCTTATAGGAAATGGCGCTAAAAGTAGAAGGATCTGAATCTATGATGATTCCAGGTTCAGGCCAAATGGTACCATCGTAGGGAGGGACAGATATATTTATGATTGCTAACACCTGTCTCTGGCTCTTCTCTGATTCCCCGTTGGAGATACGTAGAGAAACAGATAAGTTTCCCCCTTGGTTAAAAATTACCTTAGGGTTCTGCTCTGTAGAGGTGGCAGGGGTTCCTCCTTCAAAAGTCCAGTTCCACGAAGTGGGACTACCTGTAGATTTGTCAGTGAATTGTATTTCATCTCCTGAAAAAAGAGCAGGTGCCTCATCAAATTCAAAGGCAGCTCTTAGAGAAACCTGGGGAATATCATTTTCCCCGCTGTCATCAGAACAACTGAGCAGGAACCCTAACAAGAGGATGCAATAAGCGATGTATGTATTAGGTTGGATGAAGGCTTTCATGTGATCTGTATTTAATAATTCTCCATAAATAAAGTAAAAGTACTTTCCCTTGCAATTTAAGAGGGGTAACTGCCCGCTTTTAATTGGTAATGGGTACCTAAAGGCATTTGGCGTGAATACTGCCGCGAACCTTTGCCAGATACTGATTTCTACTGCCGGGTGTAAGGGAGAAACTCGACTTGCTGATATTTAATACGGTAAGTTTTTTCCAGGTCTGTGTGCGTTGTAACAGAGAGTGACAGCTCCTGATCCTTTTCCGCTTCTTCAAAGAAGATTTGTAAATAAGTCGTGTCATTTTCGCCTACCCACCTGCGTTCTCCTTGATGGTAGCTGAGTCGGGTATATTCCTTCCCATCAAGTACGACTAAACTGTCAGAAATAGCTACCTCAGCAGAAGCATGCTGAAAGGTACCTGAAATGGGTAAAATATCTCTCACATCTGCCTGACTATAGGTATACACATTCCAGCCATGGTCTTCTGTAGCATCAGCTCCTGGGAGCTTAAAGGAAAGTGCCTCCTCTATGCCATTAGCTTTACACTTTCTTTTGTAAATAGTCAGTGTACTGTCAGTTTGTTCTTTGAAGAATAATACATAAACAAATCCACTCTCATCTCTGCCTATCCACTTTTGGTCGGAATGATCGTAAGACAGTTTCTCCATGGTATAGTCTGTGCTGTACACCTTACCTTCCATCATGTACTGAATACTATCAGCAAAAAAGGTATGTACAGAGTGCTGTGTCCCTCCCATAAGTTGAAAGCTCCAGTGGTAGTCTCCCGTCAGCCTGAACTTATCCTGGATGAACTGATCTTCCACAGCGGCTATTTCCTGCTGGCTACTCTTGTGAGAGCAGGCACTTAAGACCAAAGTTAGGCTCAAAAGAGAAATGCATGTCAGGTTTTTATATTTCATCATGGGGGTTAACATGAAGGATTCCGGCTAGTATCAGAAAGATGATCATTTGAATAATATGATGCAATCCATATATACCGGATGACTTAGGTTAGAAAGGGAAATGACTTTTATAGCAGAAATTTAGAGAGATGAGAATGGAACGTGAATTTACCGTTCTCCATAAAGTTCGACCAAGCCTCTAATGTCGCCAGCCTGAAGCCCTCCTAGGTTAAGGTCGTCAAAATCAGGACTCATGATGTTGGCAGTGGTTACATGCCCCAGACCGAGCACATGTCCAATTTCATGTAGGAGAAAGAGGTGGAAGGATTCGCAGGTAGAAAACCTGACATTTTCCTGGATAACCACATTTCCAGAAAATGTAGAGCAAGGAGCATCAGGATAGCGGGGGTAGCCTATCCCACTTTGGCGGATTTCTGCTACCCAAAATCGGATATCACTCTGGCTGTTCTCTGGTAATTCTTCAAAATCTATATTGGCAGCAGCAGACCATTCTCTCAAAGCCTCTCTAATTTCTTCCTTGGCACATGAGGGTAAGGAACTAAAGGATTTGGACGGGAGATTTATCTGTGCATGCGTATTAATGATCCCATTTTCCTCCTGAAAACTGAAGGTAAGGGTGCCTCCGGCTTCTTTAGGGCCTACTGCAGCGGAACCAGAATTGGAAAGCAGATTGGTTTCTCCCCACTTAAAGCCAAACAAACAGTAGGAAGCATCACTATTACTACAAGCGGATAGCGCAGCATTACATTCCGCAAACTGGGTAGATTCATTAAGAATGCCATCAGCAGGAATAGTAGGTTCTTCCTTACAGCCTAATATTAACAGGGTAAGAAACAGGACTACATAACGCTTCATAGATAATCTTGGTTAATAGAATATAGAAAAACCATCATATATCAACCAAATTATTACCAATAAAGAAAGACCCAATATTATTGGGCCTTTCTTTATTCAGCGCCCTACACTTGATAGATATTGAAGACGCTTTCTCCAGGAATATACTTAGACTTTTTTCGAGAAGAAGTAGGAGGCTGCCAGTAATACTAAGGCTACTAAGGCGCCTGGAAACTGCCCATCATCAATCATAAAATGGGCAAAGAAGGCTAGAACCACATTGAAAAAGAAGCCAGCATAGGCCCATTCTTTCAAAGCCTGATTAGGCGCAAACCAAAGGGCTGCTAATCCTAATAACTTAGCAATACCCAAAGGGATGACCAAGTAGGAGGGATATCCAAATCCTGTAAAGGCCTCCTGAACGGTTGCGGTCTGAAGGAAATAATTACTTACTGAAAACAGCATTAACAGGGTAAAAAGGCCTGTAGTTACGTAAAAACCGATCTTTAACTTATTCATAAGGTTGGTGATTGTAATGGGTTGAAATCAACTCTTATCCAAAAATATATGTATAATCAAAGTAGCCTAACAAGGCTGACAAACTACTTAGGTTAATTAACCTATGCATTCATGTAGATTAAGAATTACAGAATTTAAGCAGGTATTAGCATGACTTACTCTTTTTGAAAAAGCTCAAAGTTACCAGGGTAGTAATCCATACTTTTTCGGATTTCTTCTGTATGCGCTTTTCCTACTAATTTTTCACATAGATATAAGCCTAGATCCAGAGAAGAAGCCACTGCTCCGGCCGTAATCAGGTTCCCGTCTTCTACTATCCTCTTTTCGGATACTTCTTCGCAATACTTTCCTACTGTCTCATATTCCTTAAAGTTAGTGGTAGCCACTTTACCCTCCAGGAATCCTGCAGCCCCTAAGAGCAGGCTTCCCGTACAAATAGAAACTTTATAAGTGGTCTGCTCCGCTGTCCTTAACCAAGCCAGGAATTCATTGTCAAATTGTAGGGGCCTAGTCCCAAACCCTCCTGGTACTATGATCATATCATAGGCAGATAGATCAGGACTGATTTTATCCACTTTCATGGTCAAGCCGAAGCCGTCTTTCACAGTCCCCTTAGTGGCGCATAAATCCCAACTGAAGGGTTCCATGAACTTCTTAGATTTAATTCTACTCAGGGGATCATATATCCCAATAAAATCTAGTAAGGTGATCCCATCAAAGAGAATGTAGGCTATCTTCATACCCTCTGGATTTCTCCATGAACCTGAGGATGGAACGGCTATTACTTCTTCCCTACTAAATACTTTATGGCTGCTTAGGCCTAAAGCGCCCATGAGAAGAAGTTTTAACGAGTGCCTTCTACTGCTACTTGGAGTTTTCATGTGAGGTTAAGGTTAGTATTAGAAGGGGTAAGTTAGTGATTCTTACACGGAAGGAAAGCCATTTTTTGAAGGTAATGAGGGTGCTAGGCCGCAGCTAATCATGAAATGACCTTTATCCCATTTCAGTAAAGATTATCCTCAATAACTTTCCTTAATTCAATCAAATCAACTAGCCCTTCCTCCTTTTCACCTGCCTTATCAAAATCAACATAACCCACTCTAGTCATCACATTAAATTCTCCCAGGATATGGTCCATAAAGAGGAAGCCCAGGGCTTTAAACCTATCATCATTTTCCTGATATCCCACCATCTTAAATATTATGTCAACTTTCTCTCTTTCTTCATCTAGCTCATACTGGACTTTAATATCATCTACCGTCAAGGAAAAACCTTCATACTCCAATTTTTTAGTGTAGGAAGGCTGTCTAAATTTTTTAATCACCCAATTATCAATTTCCGGAGCAGAAGCAGCCAACTCCTGTACGTAGGGTATGCCTGCAGGAATCCCGTCACAACTAATGATGAGCACATGAGTCTCCCCTTCCAAAGTCAACTCTGGCATGAGATCAGCATTTACCTGCTGCATCCGTTTAGTCAGCTTATGATAAATCTGGAAATCATTTCGGTTTTCATCACGAATAAATCCTTCTATCTCTCCCTTGTGCTTAATAAACCACTTCCAAAAGGCCTGCTTTTTATCTTTCTTGAAAATCATGCTATATCATGTAAATCCTAAATGACTCAAATAAAGAACGAAGAAAAAGAGATGTTAATAACTCTATTTCGTTTTAGGAATTCTAATTGTCAGATAGTCTAATAAACAGGCTATGGATGAATTAAATTTGGCTGTACGTCCTCCCTTTCCATCCCTTCAGATTTTGCTAAAAAGACAAAATAGGCCTTCCCTATACTTACTAACCGTTACTTCCTATGCCAGGTATCATACCGAGACTTCCCTCAATATTTGGTGAATTTACCTACCTAAATCTATTCCATATGGGAGAGAGAATAAATAATCCTGATTCTTTTAATACCATAAGATCTTTCATAAGAGAATTGTTGACCTCTTCCAAAAGCTTACTGCACATCTTTTTGAAAGCTAAATAGGTATCAAACTCTGTATCCTTAATAATTTTTAACAAGCTCTCTTCGATAGAGTTAACTCGTTCTTCGATAGGTGGATGTGAAGGATCTGTAATCTGCTTATCTAATAAAAAGCTCAAACCTGAATAGATTAAACCTGAAAAGGTGAGGAAGTAGGTAATAATGGCTCCTGAGAACCAAAACGGCACTCCTTTTTTAACATGAAAACAGGAAGAAATCAGAAAGCCAGCCTGATCAGCCTGTAGTTCCTGAGTATGTCCAACAGGAAAAATCTCATCGTGAGTTGTTGAGTCTATAAGCCCAAAACTTTGACTTATTCCATTCTCCAGGTGCTTCAAAGCTATATGTCCATATTCATGTCCTGTAACAAATAGCTGGACGATCCTCCTCAAACGCCTACTTAACATTTTTTGGCTATCCACTAATTGAATATTTTCTTCTAAAAATGGGAGCCCTTGAGCGTAGTATCTTAACAACATAGTTGTAACCTTAGTAATACTTTCAGGTAATACTTTTTCTTTAACCTTATAATTATATGAGGTACCCGCCCCCATGCTTGGCTCTAAGTAGTTAGCTAGGTAGTCGCAGACTCGACAAATCATATCAAATAAGCCTACTTCAAAAGCCAGAATATATTCTTCCTCTTGTGGTGATTTAATAGCCATAGCGTTGATCCTTCCGGTAGGAATAGTCCCAATGAGTGGCAGACGTTCTACTTTGAATTTCAATTCTGCACTTATAGTTGAAAGATCTTTAAATGACTCTACCCATATGTAATCAAACAACTTCCACCCTAATGGTTCTGTGGAAGCCTCAATCCCCTCAATTCCAGCTAAAATAGCTGATTCCTCATATCCAATTGACCTACCTAATTCAACTACCCTATCTATCCTGTGAAGGTCTTGAATAACTTCTGCCACAAAACTATCATTCCAAGAATTTCTTAGATACTTCCAATATTCATAGGTAGAAGATCTAATCATAGTTAAGTAATTAGGTGTTAAAAGCGAGCAGATTTTTAATGGAGAGATGAATATAGCCCAATATAGATTTAGCTTCGGCAGTGTTTAGTTGAGGGGGCACAACCTTAAATTCACTGGTAAACGCTTCTCCCAGTTCCCTACTTATATTTTCAATTTCAATACATATCGCTCTTAAAAGTTGCTGCTCAGACTTACTGCTAAAAAATGTTATTTGCTTACCATATTTTGTCTGAATGATATGTAGAGCCGATAATAGCTTCTTTATATGGAGTAGACTGGATGTCTGATCATCTAGAAAATAGCTTTCCCAATTAAAATCCAGGTATTTGAATTCGACTACACCGTCTTCAAGGAACCCTCTAAATTCTATTCTTTTAACTTTCTGACTAATAACAGTATTGAACCTATCATCTTGTAGCAGTGTATTCATAATGGTTTCAAAGTCAAGCTCATTTGGACTTGCCCCATCAATAAACTTCATGATAGAAAGGCGCAGACGATTCATTTCCGTAATTACCTCCTCATATTTTAAGATGCCAGATGTTGCATCCCGGTTTATGTCATTGTAGCGGGCAAGCTGGAGTATAACCGTATTGACCATACTGGTTCTTTCTCCTAAACACTGCATGAGTAAGTTAATAACTTCACCAATATCATAGGCTAATAGAAGTTTCAGTTTAACCTTCACATTATTAGCATCCATACAGGAAAATAAATCTCATAGTTATAACCTCACAAGAAATTTAGCATACTTATTCAATATAAGAATTATACAACTCTATAAAATATATTCTTTTAAGGAACTAGTTCCTTTGTAGTTATCATGGCTTACCGTTAATTGATTACAGACTTACTCAGTAGCATGAATAATTCTCTACAAGGAAATATGGTAGGAATTAAGTGAAAAAGACTGTGCCCCCTTTCCGAAATCAGCCTTTAGGTATTTGAGTTGAAAAAAGGTAAAAGTAAATTGACTAAGGTAAATGGCTAACGTGAAACCCCCATTTTTAATAAACAAGTAATACGTTCACATTGAGAATCTTTATAAATCTGTCTACCATAGTCCAACTTCTCATCTCTCTTCTTCTGGGGTTATGGGTGTATATATTCCTGGCCTTCATAGGTCCATTTGATATTGCACCCTTACAGCTGAGTTGGAGATTACAGGTCATGAGTATATATGGCCTCCTATTCTCCCTCTCATATATAGCCATTATCCCTATCCAGAAAATGATATGGGAACAACAGCATTCATGGACCTTAACATGGGAAGTGCTCATTCTTCTCCTCGTCTTCCTAATATGCTGGCCCCTTTCCTATGCGTACTATACCTCTGAATGGATTCAAGGAGAATTTAGCTTCTATCCCTATACCTTTGAATTGTATGTGCCTTGTTGCCTTATCCTATTTCCTGTCGCTTTCGGGATGAGGAGAATCCGCTTCCGTAGGAGTGATTCACCCCAAGAACAGCCATTAGTGATTGAGGGGACTAACAAGCTGGACTTCCTTCAAGTAAATCGTAAAGACCTTTTGGCAGTAAAAAGTGCTGGAAACTATGTGGAAGTCTACTTTCATCAGGCAGGGAAAGTCCAGAAAAAACTGATCAGGACTACGCTGAAAGAAATCAATGCTTCCATCCCGGAATTACAGCAAGTACACCGCTCTTATCTGATTAATCTTACCCAGCCCATGGTTTGGCAAGACAAGCAGATGATCCTGCTTTCTTCTTTAGAGATCCCTGTTTCTCATTCTTTTCGGAAAGAATTGATTGATACATTAAAAGCTCGTCACTAAAATCGAGGGGTTCATCCCAAAATGCTTTTTAGACAGCACCTACCCCCCCTAGAAGCTGTAGTTAGGGATAAAATATTCCTATGAAAAGCATCTACAGTTTTGGCCTCATCCTGTGCCTAAGCGTATCAATTCTATGTGGACAAACCTATATAGAAAAAGTGGAAGCAGAGATGGAACGCTTCATGCTAGCAGAACAAATACCTGCCATTTCCATAGCCCTTGTGATAAATGGAAAAGAGGTACACTACCTTAATAAAGGACAGCTTAGCCGGACCACCACTACCCAGGTCACTGAACACAGCCTATATCAAATAGGCTCTTTAGGTAAGATGTTCATAGGGCTTATTATACATAACCTACTGCTGGAGGGAAAGCTCCAGCTAGAGCAACCCATTCCTGTCTTCTTTCCAGAATTATCTCCTGGGAGCAAGAAAAAGCTAGCTAATACCACAATAGAAAGTCTCCTCCACCAAAGGTCAGGATTTCCCAGAAATACTAAGGCAGTGTATAAGCGTAAGGATGGAGAACCCTACCTATATGATTATCAAGTGGAAGACTTCATAAAAGAGCTCGAAACCCTCAAGCTCAAAAAAATAGGCAGCTTTATCTATTCCAATTTTGGATATGGTACGCTGTCGATTATAGCAGAAAGAGCAGCGCATACTCCTTTCCCAGAATTATTGGCGCGTTACCTGACCAACCGATATGAAATGAAAAACACCCAACTTACCCTTACTCCCAGTAATGAGCAGTTCTTGGTTACCCCCTATAGGAAGGATGCCAGATACACAGCTACCAAGCCCTGGAAGATGGGGAAAATGGCGCCTCCATCAGCTGTATACAGTAACACAAAGGATCTCGCTACACTTATGGTCCAGCAGTTAGCTGCTAATCAGGCTTATGAAAGCTCAAGGGAAGTAACCCCCCTTATTCTATCAGAAAATACTCAGCCCCTATCTGAAAATGCTGCTGTCAGCTATGGATATGGGCTATTTGTGGGGCAGAATGGA